>JAHQVI010000182.1 GCA_019634405.1 Hyphomicrobiales bacterium | reverse complement strand
TAACCTTCATAGCGAGAAGGGAGTGCAAAAATATCCGCCTGGCGATAGTGATTGTAAAGATCTTCTTTCGGGAGAACGCCCGTGATCATGATACGGTCGTCCAGTCCGGCTTCGGCGATCAGCGCCCGGACACGCGCCACGAAATCGGTATCGCGATCGTCACCGCCAATGATCTTCGCATTCCAGTCGAGATGGCGCAGCTTGGCGAGCGCTTCGACGAGCACATCATGCCCCTTGCGCGGAATGATCGAGCCAACGCTTATGATTTCGCAGCTACCCGCGCCGCCATGCGCCCGTTCGGCGTGTTCCGTTCCCGGCTCGGCGACTGTGATCGGCGGCGGCGGCACGAAAAAAAGCTTCGGTAGCGCTTCGGCGATCGATCTGCTCGTCACGATAATGTGGCGTGCGTGCTGCAACGCGGCCTTTTCCGAGGCGAGCAGGTCGTGGCTGACCTGCGGGTCCAGACCGGTTTCCAGTCCAAGCGGATGGTGAAGAAGGACGACGATCGGCGCGGTGACGCCTTCAAGAACTTCGTCAGGCAAGGCGCCAAAAGCAAGCCCGTCAATCAGCAGCACCGAATCCGATGGCACTGCGGCCAGAACCTGCGCGGTCTCGGTTAGCTCTTCGGCAGATGGAAGCGGGAAACCGGACGGCAGCGCGACATGATTGACGTCCATGCCTTCGCCCGGCATAAGCGACATCACGGTGCGGTCGTAGATATAACCGCCGGTCGGGGTGTCTATGTCTCCGGGAATAGCGAAGTGCAGTTTCATGACGTTTCCACTGGGCCCTCGAACCAAGCGCGCGCTACATGGCTTTCATGCAGTGTAACGCGAATGCTGGCGAGGTTCTGTGCGTCTTCTCCCAATTTGCCGACTTTAATAGCGGAAACCATCTCGTCGAAAATATGCCGGCACAGGAATTCGGTGGTCGTCAGCTTGCCTTCGAAACCGGTAATTTCATCGAGATTGCTGTAATTGATCGGTTTGAGTACAGCTGAAAGCGCTTCGGACGCCAGTCCGATATCGACGACGACATTGTGCGGATCCAGCGTTTCACGGAAAAAGGCGATATCGACGACAAATGTCGCACCATGCATTTTCTGCGCCGGGCCAAAGAATTCCCCGGGAAGGCTGTGCGCAATCATGATGTGATCACGGACTTCAAGAGCGTACATGAATTTCCCCTCTAACAATTGCGAATCAATAACGGATCGCTGTTGCGACGCCTTTGGCGTCGGCGGCGAGTAAGCGCGGCAATTCCGCGGGCAAGTCTTTGAAGGCGACGTCCTCGGTGATCAGCGAATCGAGATCCGCATCATCAAGGAGCATCAAGGCTGTTGCAAGGCGTTGCCGGTGCGTAAAGTTGAATCGTACCGGCGCGGCGACATGGCCTACCTGGCTGGAGACGATCTGTAGGCGCTGGCTGTGGAAAGCGCCGCCAAGCGGAAGGGCGATGTCCTTGTCGCCAAACCAGCTGACCTCGATGATCCGGGCCTCGAAACCGGCAATGCCGAGAGCCAGGCGCAGGCCGTCCTGCGTGGCGCTGGTATGAAAGATGATCTGGTAATCCTGCCCCGCTTCGTCCGGATGGCGGAAGGCTGCCCCGAACAGCCCGGCATATTGCGCGCGTTCGGGATTGATGTCGATCAAGGTCACCTGCGCGCCGGGAATGCGCGTGGCCAGCCTCGTGATCAGTAGTCCAACTAAGCCGCCGCCGATCACCGCGATCCGGTTTCCGGCGGCTGCGCCGCTGTCCCAGATCGCATTCAGCGCGGTTTCCATGTTGGCCGCAAGGATCGCACGGCGTGGTGGAATATGATCAGGGATCGGAATTGCCATATTGACGGGGACCGCAAATCGCGTCTGATGGGGGTGGAGAGCGAACACGGTGCGACCAATTAACGCATCTGGCCCATCCTCTACTCGTCCGACTGCTGCGTATCCGTATCTGACTGGAAAAGGAAAATCTCCGTGCTGTAGAGGCGCTCTCATTCGGGTCCATTCGCTCTCAGGCAGCCGCCCCTCGAACACGAGGCGCTCGGTTCCACGGCTCAATCCCGAATAAAGACTTTCGATGCATAGTTTCGCCTTAGCCCCGTCATGTTCAATTAATATTCGATCTTCTAACGTACGGATGCTAGCGGAGAAAGGGGCCTCATAGACGAGTGCCTGAGGAAGTTCTTCGCATGTCAGATCTGGTTGTTTAGTCAATCTATGATCCTCGCTCATTTGTAACCGATTAAAACGTCGTCTCACGTGTTCTATGTCTGTCATCGCCTCTTGCTTATGAGGAAGCATTTTAGAATGAACGATCAAACACCCCTGCGTCTGGAACAGGTTCCGCCACGTTCCGGACGTCTTACTCCGGCAGGTTTTCAGGAAAATGGGATCCTGTTTCGCCGCCGGCTGATCATGGCGACACTTTCCATTGGCACCATCATCGGGCTTTTATATGTGCTCGGCATTGTGCTGGGAAGTGACGGCTGGACTCTGCTTGACATGGGCATTTTTGCCTCTTTCGCCATGTCCGCGCCCTGGACAGTCATGGGCTTCTGGAACGCCGTGATTGGTTTTACCCTTTTGCACTTCAGTCGCAATCACGTCGCCGAGGTCAGCCCTTACGCGCTGACCTCCAGTGAAAGCGCGCCGCTCGTCATGCGCAGCGCGATTCTGATGACGCTGCGGAATGAAGATCCGGCGCGCGCTTTTCATCGTCTCCGGATCATGCGCGAAAGTCTTCAGCGCACCGGCGAGGTGGACAAGTTCGATTTCTTTGTTCTGAGCGACTCTGACGTTCCGGCAATCGCAGAACGCGAAGAATCGCTCTTTGCCGCATGGGAAGCTGAATTCTCCGATCGCAGCCGCACCTTCTACCGCCGCCGCGAGCGCAATGACGGGTATAAGGCGGGCAATGTCCGAGATTTCGTCACGCGCTGGGGAAGCGCCTATGACCTGATGCTGACGCTTGACGCGGACAGCCTGATGTCAGGTGAGGAAATCGTCCGTCTTGCACGTATCATGCAGGCTCATCCGAAACTTGGCATCCTGCAAACATTGTGCACCGGCACCCCGTCCGAGAGCGCATTCGGCCGCGTCTTTCAGTTCGGTATGCGGCATGGCATGCGCTCATACACAATGGGCAATGCTTGGTGGAACGCCGATTGCGGACCTTTCTGGGGACACAATGCGGTCATTCGCGTCGCGCCGTTCGAGAAATATTGCGAATTGCCGAAACTGCCCGGAAAACCGCCCCTTGGCGGCTGGATCCTCAGCCATGATCAGGTCGAGGCGACGCTTATGCGCGCGGGCGGATACGAGGTGCGTGTGCTGCCGGTCGAGGTCGAAAGCTGGGAAGACAATCCGCCGACCCTGCTCGATTTCACCAAGCGCGATCTGCGCTGGTGCCAGGGCAACATGCAATATTGGCGTCTTGTGTTCGGTCTTCGCGGATTGCTGCCGCTCAGCCGCTTCCACATCGCCATGGGTATTGGCATGTATCTGGCCGCTTTCGCCTGGACGCTGATGATCACCTTCTCCGCGCTCAAGGTTTTCGATCCGGCGATCGGAACTGCGCAGATCAGTCTGGGGATCGGCTTGTTCTTCTTCTCCTTCCTGCTGAGCATCGCGCCGAAACTGATCGGCATGCTTGACGTTGTCGCCACCAGGGGAGGCGTTGCGAGCTATGGCGGCGGTCTGAGATTTTTTTCCAGCGCCCTGACCGAGATCATGTTCTCGATTCTGATGGCCCCGATTATGGCTGTGCGGTTGACGATCTTCATGGTGAGCCTGGCGTTTGGCCGCAGCGTGATGTGGAGCGGCCAGCAGCGCGATGCCCATGGTCTGAGCTGGTCGACGGCGTTCAGTGGTCTTTGGCCGCAAACGCTGTTCGGGCTTGCCATACTCGGATTGTTTCTATGGAAAGCGCCAGGGGTTCTGCCCTGGGCCGCACCGCTTCTGTCGGGTCTCATTTTCTCTGTGCCGTTTGCCGTGATCACCGCATCGCCGCGCTTTGGACGTTTCCTGTCCCGGATTGGCCTATGCGCCATCCCTGAGGAAATC
This sequence comes from Hyphomicrobiales bacterium, assembly GCA_019634405.1. GTDB lineage: Bacteria > Pseudomonadota > Alphaproteobacteria > Rhizobiales > Rhodomicrobiaceae > JAHQVI01. The sequence continues at coordinate 9,989 of JAHQVI010000182.1, read as the reverse complement.
AGCGCGCCGATCGAGCTGAAACAGCTGACCGACAGCAGCCAGATGGAGCCCGCAGGCGCAGATGACGACCTGCCGGCCAGCCGTCAATCCGGTCAGTTCGCGGCTGTGACGAGTTAGTCATGCCCTTGGCGGCCGCGTCGGTTGCGCGTTTGAAAAAATCATTTCGTGGAGCAGCGGGCATTGCCCGCTCTTTGCGTATTTATTACGGCGACCGGGCGCGGCGCCGGTTGATGGCCGCGCTCTATAGCCGTTTCGTTAAGCCTGGCGATCTCGTATTCGATATAGGCGCGCATGTCGGCGACAGGGTCTCGGCGTTCCGAAGCCTTGGCGCGCGGGTCGTCGCGATTGAACCGCAACCTGCGCCTTACCGCTGGCTCAGGCTCCGCTACGGCCGGGACCGGATGGTCAGTCTTGTGCAGGCCGCGATCGGGGACGAGGCTGGCGAGGCCATGTTCCATGTCAATCTCGCTAACCCGACGATCTCGACTGCCTCGAAGGATTTCATCGACGCCGCAAGCGGGGCGTCCGGCTGGGAAGGACAGTGCTGGGACGAAACGATCAGCGTGCCGGTTGTCACGCTCGACATGCTGATCGAGCAATATGGCGTTCCCGCCTTTGCAAAGATCGACGTCGAAGGCTACGAGTTAAATGTGCTGAAAGGGCTGAGCGAGCCTGTTCCGGCGCTCTCCTTCGAGTTCACGACGATCCAGCGGGATGTCGCCGTCGCCTGCATCGAAAGAGTGGCGCAACTGGGGCCTTACAATTTCAATGCCGCGATCGGCGAAAGCCAGCAGCTTCTTTTCCAGAAGGATGTGAGCGCGGCGACCATGCGCACGCATCTGCTTAAGCTCCCGCATGAAGTCAATTCCGGCGACATTTACGCAAGGCTTTGACGCGAGATTGACGGGCCAAAAAGAAATCCCCGCTTTGCTGGCGGGGATTTTTGCGGCTTCGCGTTTCAGCAGACTTAATCTTTGGGCTGATCGACGAGGCGGATATAGGGCTTTGGCGTCTCCCAGCCCTGGGGGAACTTCTGCCTGGCTTCCTCGTCGGTCACCGCGCCGGTAATCACAACCTTTTCGCCTTGCTTCCAGTTTGCGGGCGTGGCGACTTTGTGTTTCACGGTAAGCTGCAGCGAGTCGATAACGCGCAGGATCTCATCGAAATTGCGGCCCGTCGTCATCGGATAGGTCAGGAGCAGCTTCAGCGTCTTGTCCGGCGCAATGACGAACACGTTCCGGACGGTCTGATTGTCAGCGGGCGTGCGACCCTGCGAACTGTCGCCTGCATCGGCTGGGAGCATGCCATAGGCCTTGGCGATTTTGAGCTCCGAATCGCCAATCAGCGGGTAGTTCGGCGCATAACCGGTCACATCCTTGATGTCCTGCGCCCACTGCGTGTGATCGCTTACGGGATCGACGCTGAGGCCGAGGATCTTGACGTTGCGGCGGTCGAACTCGGTCTTCAGACCCGCCATTGTGCCAAGTTCGGTCGTGCAGATCGGAGTGAAGTCCTTGGGGTGCGAGAACAGGATACCCCAGCTATCGCCAAGCCATTCATGAAAGCGGATTGGACCTTCTGTCGTGTCAGCCTCGAAATCCGGGACGACTTGTCCAAGTTGCAGCGCCATGTGAGCCTCCTTCAATGTGCAGGTTATTCGATCTTATGTGTTTATTAGATAGAAAAAAATGCCTTAAAATGCAATCAGTAGGATGAATGCAGGAACCAAATTTCGATTATCTTCCAGACAAGAAACGATTTTCTTTATCACATTTGGGTAGGCGGAGAGGATTCGTCAATCCAGAATTGCGGCGGCGGCCTCGGTCAGCGATTTCAAAACCATAGCCGGCCCTGAAGGCAGCACCTCGCTTGGCTGATCGAAACGGTTGAGATGGATCACCTGGAAACCGAAATGCGCCGCGCCCGCAGCATCCCAGCTATTGGCTGAGACAAAGCCGATTTCGCCGGGGGCATGACCAACCGTTTCTGCGCCGAAGCGGTAGACGCGTGGATCCGGCTTATAGACGCCAACGCTTTCAATCGAGAGAACATGGTCAAGCAATGCGCCAAGATTGGCCGAGCCGACGGCGGAGGATAGCATGGATGGCGAGCCGTTGGAGAGGACGCCAGTGACGATCCCGGCGGATTTCAGCCGCATCAAAGCGCCGGGTGCGTCCGGGTAGGCGTCGAGCGTCATGTATAGCTGAAGCAGCCGGGCGCGGATGTCAGGCGATGCAACGCCATATTGGGTCAGGGCATAATCGAGCGCATCCTCCGTGACCTTGTCGAAGGGGGCATGCGCCTGCATCAGTGAGCGCAGCCAGCTATATTGCAGTTGCTTTGTGCGCCACATGTCGGACACGCCTTTCGCATCCGGTCCGATATCATCCGCCAGCTTTGCAACGGGCGCATGAACATCGAAGAGCGTGCTATAGGCATCGAACAGAACAGCTTTTACGCCGGGCAGGGCCATCGCTTATCCTTCTGATGGCCCGTGATGCGTCAGAAAGGTCTGGTTGGGCCCATCGAACTCAAGAATAACCCGACACCGAAGAAAATGACCAGACACGATCCTGCGATGGCGGCCAGATCATAGAGCACGATCGTCCAGCGGCTGGAGGCATAACGTAATGTCGCGCCGCGGAACAGCACGGCGGCAATGGCGAGCGCCGAAACGGTGATAGCTGTGCCCAGCGCCATGGCGAAGGTGGAGAGTATGCCTGCCCAGTAAAGTCCTTGCGTCAGGGCAAAGATCAGAATGAAGATCGCGCCCGAACATGGGCGGATGCCGACAGCCAGGACGATCATTGCTGCCTTGCGAAGCGACCAGTTATCTTCCAGATCGCGCGGATCGGGCATATGTGCATGGCCACAGCCGCAATTCTCGTCGTGGTGATGGTGGTGCCCATGATTTGAGTGTCCATGCCCTTCGCCCGCATGTGCAAGGCCAAGCGCAGGTTCCACCACTTTGAAACGCCGCCATAGATACATACCCAGAAGCCAGAAACCGGCCAGGGTTATCAACGCGCCGCTGGCGATTTCGAAACGCTGGGCGACGAGGCGGATTTCAATGCCGGTGGCGTTCAGCGCCACGGCGAAGATGCTGACAATGGTGATTGCCGAGAATGCCTGCACCAGACCAGCGGCAAAACTGAGAACAACGCCGCGCCGCATGGTTGAACCATTGGCCAGTACATAGGAGGAAATGACCGCCTTGCCATGTCCCGGCCCGGCCGCATGGAATACGCCATAAAGAAAGCTGATTGTGATCAGCGTCCAGCTCGCTGCGAGCGTACCGCTCTCCTTGAAGCTTTTGAGAGCCGCGCCCATCTGGCGGAAGAATTTCTGCTGCATTGCCAGAAGGCTTTGCCACCAGCCCTGGGATTGTGCTTCAGGCCGCGCAAAAGCGGATGGGGCGCCAGTGCCAGGGCGTTGACCCCATGCTGCCTTGGGCGTATCGCCGCCTGCATCCGGATTGGCAAAGCCCCTGCCTGATGTTTCGTTACTGCCTGTGACAGGGGCATTTTCCTGCGCGTTGACGCTGCCCGAGACATACACGATGAATGTCATTGCCAAGCAGAACACCAGTGCCGCGTAACGTATATAGCTCATCCGCAATCAACTTGCCGGACAAGTAATACTGATTTTCCGGGCGTATTTTTCTGCTTCGGTGCTGGTCCCGTCGAGAGATTCAAAAAAAGCCTCCCCCAATCCTGATACGCTGACCTGAGAAGCAGCCGGGTCCGATTCCGTAATTTCCGGCTTGCAGCCAGTTGGCGCACCGGCAAGGTTCACGGGTGTATCCTTTGCGAACGCAAAATCGACATAGAAGGTGGGATCGAAGACGCCAAATGTGAAGTCCTTGACCTTGTCCGACGCAACGCTTTCGGCCAGTGGCAAGGTCAGGAAAAGCGTCAGTTGAGTGCCGTCATATTCCAGCCAGTAATCTTTTGGAGCAGAGCGTTCTAACACTTCGCCGGCAAGCTTGGGAAAGGTGAAATAGCCAAAATCTTTGAGTGAAACGATATTGATCTCGGCGAGTTGCTCCAGTTCCTTGCGGTCATAGGCACCATCGCCATTTGCGTCGAGGCCCTGAATCGCAAAGCTGGAGTAATATTCGTCAAACGTCCATTTATGACGAAAGCCGTTTATAGACTGATCTTTACCGAAAACGACCTCCGTATTGACCGTAACCCAGACGTGAGGATGTGCTGCGACATCTGACGATGCGCCCTGAATGCCGATCGCTGCCGCCATGCAGCAAAAACATCCGACCGTTTTCCAACCGCTTTTCATCTGATCCCTTTCGCGGAGCATGATGCTATCCGAGCTGTATCTTTTTGCACGCTTATAGGTAAATTTGGGCGGTTCCACGAAAAAAGTGAATGGCTTTCGACAAAAAAAGCCAGAAGCATGAATGCTTCCGGCCTTTTTGCGTGCGCTGGAATGTCCGTTTTACAGCGTGGAGAAGCGATTCCAGGTAACCGTTACGCGTGTGCCAACCCGTGTGCGGTTGTACAGGTCGATCACATCCGAATTATGCATGCGGATGCAGCCCTTGGAGACTTCGCGGCCGATCAGCCAGGGGGCGTCCGTGCCGTGAATGCGATAAAGCGTGCTGCCCAGATAGAGTGCGCGTACGCCAAGCGGATTTTTCGGGTGGCCGCCGGGAACGTGAGCAGGCAGTTTGGGGTTTTCACGGCGCATGGAAGCCGTCGGTGTCCAACCCGGATTGACCTTCTTCTGGCTTACGTTCAAGACGCCGGACCAGCGCGCCTCGCCTTTTGGAATGGCGATGGGGTAGCTGATCGCCCTGCCGCGGCCTGTCGTATAGTAAAGACGGCGATCGGCGAAGCTGACGATGATCTGGCCTGCGGAGTATTTTTTCGGAAAGCTTACCATCTGGCTTCCACTGCCGCTGCCGCCGCCGAAGAAGCTGTTTGCGGAGAAGCCGCTGTTGCTATTGCTCGGAGTGGACGAGAATCCACGGGCCGGCCAGTTGTCCAGAGCTTGTGCGCTCGTGGAGACCGCCGCCACTGCCAGCATAGCGCCTGCGGCAATTTTCATAACCTTTTTGAACATGATATCTCGAACTCCCTCTCTCATGGTATCCGGACACTGGGACCGAATTCTTGCCCTACCGGATCACATGAACCGGTGCGCCTATGTGAACTCTTTCGAACAAATCAATGACGTCGCTATTGCGCATCCGGATACAGCCGCTCGATGCGGCGCGGCCGATTGAGGATGGAGCGTTGGTCCCATGAATGCGGTATTCGCTCCAGCCGAGGTAAATAGCGCGTACGCCTAGCGGATTGCGTGGTCCGGCAGGGACGTATTTGGGCAGGCGCGGATTTTCACGGCGCATTCTTGCTGTTGGCGTCCATCCCGGATTTTCGCGCTTTTTCTGCACGAAAGTATCACCGGACCACTGCATGCCCGCCTTGCCCACGGCCACGTCATAACGCAAAGCCATGCCCTTGCTGAGAATGTAATAGAGCTTGCGTTCCGACGTCATGACGATGATCGTGCCTGCGCCATGATCGCCTTCCCAGGAAACCAGTTCTTTTGCATGTGATGCGGACAATGCATACACCATGCAAATAGCAGTGGCGACAAAGAAAATTCCATATTGCAACGTTGATCGGAGGAAGCGTGTCCCCATAGGCGATGTCTCCATCTTACTTTTACGATGACGTCCGACTCGCCGGGATGAACATGTGACGCCGCGCAATGCGGGGACCCGCTCCCGAAAATGGTCAAAGACAGTCAATATCATAGTCCGACAACATGCCCAACGGATCAAGCTTCAGGCCTCAACACTGAGACTGAATTGAATATGAAATGTGACCGACACGCCACAATAAAAGCGAGAACTCGCGATTGTTCAAGTATTGTACAGAAATACTCGATTGTTTGCGATTGGTCGCCAGCCTGAATAAGTCCAGAATAGGGCTGGAATGATCAAAAATAAGTAAACAATTCGCTTTCCGGGGCTGTACTGTCCGCATTTCTGCCAAAACTGTTTGTTCTCTGTTTCTTCTATAGTCAGGCGATGAATTGATGTATGTGGCGTGATTGCTATGCTTAAACAAAGATCAATGTGCAGAGCCAGAGAAAATGGGAGCGATTTTTGCAATTGATTTTGCGATTGATCGGTTTATTTATGGTTCATGTTGTTCGATAAAAAGAACGCCCGCAGACAGCTGAGACATTGATCATGATAGATATAGCGCGCGAAAACAGCCGCTGGGCCCCGACGCCCGAACTTTTTGCAGTACAGGATGACATACCGCAGCTTAAAGCTGACGCTGGGTCCCTTCCTTCATGGGACCTGACCGCACGCCAGCTTTGCGACCTCGAACTCCTGATGAATGGTGGATTTGCGCCCTTGCAGGGATTTCTTGGCAAGGATGATTATGAGAACGTTCTGGACAATCTGCGCCTCCTATCCGGCGATGTCTGGCCCATCCCGGTCACGCTCGACGTCAGCGAAGAATTCGCCGGCAAGATCGGCGAAGGCCAACGCATCGCCCTGCGCGATCCGGAAAATCTGGTGCTCGCCATTCTCGAAGTGCAATCGATCTGGCAGCCGGACAAGACGCGCGAGGCGGAGAAGGTTTTCGGCGCGAATGATCCCGCCCATCCCGCAGTCCGTTATCTCCATGACAAGGCGGGAACACATTATATCGGCGGACGCGTCATCGGGCTCCAGGCCCCGATTCATTACGATTTCCGCGAACGCCGCCATACCCCGAATGAGCTGAAGGCGCAGTTCCAGAAATGGGGCTGGACGGACGTCGTTGCATTCCAGACCCGTAACCCGCTGCATCGTGCGCATCTGGAACTGACATTGCGCGCGACGGAGCAGGTCGGGGCCAATCTCCTCATTCACCCCGTTGTGGGCATGACCAAGCCGGGCGACGTTGATCATTACACCCGCGTCCGCTGCTACGAAGCTCTGCTGCCCCATTATCCGGATGGCAAGGCAACGCTCGATCTCCTTCCGCTCGCCATGCGCATGGCCGGTCCGCGCGAGGCGCTCTGGCATGCACTGATCCGCCGCAACTATGGCTGCACGCATTTCATCGTCGGCCGCGATCATGCCGGCCCGGGGAAAAACAGCGCGGGCGAGCCGTTCTATGGCCCATATGATGCGCAGGAACTTGTGACCGCCTACAAGGATGAGATCGGCATTCAGATGGTGCCGTTCCGCGAGATGGTCTATCTGCAAAATCGCAAGCAATATGCGCCCGCCGATGAGATTCAGCCCGGCGAAGCCATTCTTAACCTGTCCGGCACCGAACTGCGCCGCCGCCTGCAGACCGGCGAGGACATTCCTGAGTGGTTCTCTTTCCCGAGCGTCATCCAGGAATTGCGAAAGACCCATCCGCCGCGTGACAGGCAGGGCTTTACCGTCTTCTTCACCGGCCTGTCCGGCGCGGGCAAATCCACGATCGCCAATGCCCTCATGGCCAAGCTCATGCAGGCGGGCGGCCGCCAATTGACGCTGCTCGACGGCGATATCGTGCGTAAGCATCTGTCATCGGAACTCGGCTTCTCCAAGGAGCACCGCAATATCAACATCCTCCGCATCGGCTATGTCGCTTCAGAGATCACCAAGAATGGCGGTATCGCGATTTGCGCGCCGATCGCTCCCTATGCGGCAACGCGGCGCGAAGTGCGTGAGATGATCGAGCCTTATGGCGCATTCATTGAGGTTCACGTGGCGACGCCGCTCGACGAATGCGAGCGCCGTGACCGCAAGGGCCTCTACAAGCTGGCGCGTGAAGGCAAGATCAAGCAGTTTACCGGCATTGACGACCCCTATGAAGCGCCGGAAACCCCGGAAGTGACGATCAACACGCTGGAGTTGTCGCCATCCGCTGCGACGGATCTGGTTATCGCCAAGCTGATCGAATTGGGGCTTCTGCCCAAAGATGGTGCCGGAGAGCAATCCATTGCGGAAAAAATCGCCTGACGGACGTCAGGACTAGCATTTCGTTTTCAAAAGCCGCCAAGCACGATGGCGCTATTTGCGCTGTCGTGCTTATCTTGCGGCATGGTCGAACACGGCACCCCTTTTATCGCAACAATCGTCATCAGCCTCGCATTGGCCTATGCGGGCGGGCTTTTCGCTCGCGCCATCGGCGTGCCGGTCATTGTCGGTTATCTGTTCGCCGGGATCCTCGTTGGTCCCTATACGCCTGGTTTCGTAGCCGACCAGCAATTGACGCTCGAACTCGCCGAGATCGGCGTTGCGCTTCTGTTATTCACCGTCGGCCTGCATTTTTCCCTGCGTGACATGGTGGTCGTCTGGCATGTCGTCGTGCCGGGCGCGATCCTGCAGATTGCGCTTTGTACGGGGCTTGGTTTCCTGGTCGGCACGGGGCTCGGCTGGCCGGTTCCAGCCAGCATCGTGCTCGGTCTGGCTATCGCTATCTCCAGCACAGCCGTTTCCACGAAAGCGCTTGAAGCGCGTAGCCAGCTCGGCACCGATATAGGCCGGATCGCGCTTGGCTGGCTGGTGGTCCAGGATATCGTTGTCATTATGGCGCTGGTGTTGCTGCCGGTCGTGTCACATGAGATCCCGGACGCGTTTACGCTGGCGGCGCTCCTCGGTAAGACGCTGGCGATGGTCATATTGTTCGCCGCGCTTCTGCTGGGCGGCGGGCGCTGGGTTCTTCCTCAGATATTGAGAACCACGGCCCGGTTCGGTTCGCAAGAACTGTTTACGCTCGGTGTCATCGTGATTGCGCTCGGGATCGCCTATGGCTCGGCGACGCTGTTGGGGCTTTCGCTGGCGCTTGGAGCGTTTTTCGCCGGTCTCGTGCTCGGCGAATCCGATCTCAGCTATCAATCGGCCGCCGAGTCGCTGCCGATCCAGAATATTTTCACCGTGCTGTTCTTCGTCTCGGTCGGCATGCTCTTCGATCCGATGCTGTTTCTGGAAGCGCCGGCAGAAATCGTCGGTCTGGTCGTTGCGATCATAACCGGCTGCGGGCTCACCTTCATGATGCTCATGCTTGTGCTCGGCGTGCGGCCCCATACGGCGGGAGCTACGGCCGGAACGCTCGCACAGATCGGCGAGTTTTCCTTCATTCTGACGAGCCTGGCGGTCGGCCTTGCCGTAATGGACGCCGATCAGCGCGGCACCTTGCTCGCCGCCGCGCTGGTGACGATCATACTTCACTCGCTAACCATCCGGTTCTATACCTCGCTCGGCTCTTATCTGGATGCGCGCCTGGCGTTCCTGACAAGTCGCGGAGAGAAAAAACACAGGCGGACCCAGGCGCGGGTGGTGGCCGCGATGCAGGATCATGTGATCGTTGTCGGCATGGGGCGGGTAGGACGCGTGATCGTCAGTGCGCTGGAAGAAGCCGACCAGCACTACGTCGCTATTGAAGCGGACTGGCGGATCTGTCAGATGGCGCGCAAAAGTGGTGCAATGGTGTTTTTCGGCGATGCGACGCGCTCGGAGGTTTTTGACGCCGCCAGTGCGCAAACGGCCAGCATGATCGTCGTCGCCATGCCCGATGCTTTCCGCAGCCGGCGCGTCATCGAACTTGCCCGCCAGGCAAATTCTGACATTGCCGTCGTCTCACGTGCGCATTCGGATGAGGAATATGAATATATGTCGAAGCTCGGCGTTGGACTTGTTGTCATGGGCGAGCGCGAGATCGCCCTGAGCATGTCGGACTATACTTTGAGGCAGGTCGGGATTTCAGCCGAGCATGCGCAAAATATCGTTGATCAGCTTCGCATCCGGCTGGATGGTGCAGCAGATTCGGATCTGCCCGAAGCAAAATCCATTGGGGGATAGCGCCGGACCTAAACGGATTTGCGGTCTTCCTCAATGATTTCATCCGCCATACGGTTCTTCAGCTTTGCGGCAAGTTTTTCAGGCGCCGGCGCGTAGACGAAACCAAACGAAACCGCGCCATCCTTGCCGGGAACCGCATGATGCAGGCGATGCGCCTGATAGACGC
>JAHQVI010000181.1 GCA_019634405.1 Hyphomicrobiales bacterium | reverse complement strand
TCATGATCACCGCCGGCAGGCACTTTCAGCGAGTTCAATTGCGCGCATCGAATAGAACTTCGGCGGCATTTTACGAGACGATTGGCTTCAGACCGGCCAGCGAGGCGAATTCAACGCATGACGCTATTATTTCAGACCGGTTGACGCGCCGCCCCAATTCAACGTAAAGATGGCGTAATATCTGGAAGCACTGTGCTATCAGTGGACCTTGTACATGGGCTGAGCCCCGGGAGGCAGGGAACACACCATCCGCCAGCGAGGATTCGCCCGCGGATGCGATTTGCGTTCGGAAATGGTGAATTCATGGCTGGATCACAAAGTGGATCGATTGCGGTCCCCTGCCTGACATATAAGGATGCGAACGCAGGCGTCGGCTGGCTATGCCGCGCCTCCGGCCTGCATGAACGCGCGGCAATCCTCCCGGAGCCATGCGGTAAAGAATATGGCGGGCGCGACGAAAGCTGCCGTCACCTTGAGGGCAATATCTGGAGTTTCGGCGCATATAATCCTTGGACTGCTGACTGCAATACTTAACTTAATGAGCAGATAGCCAGCCAACGCAGCGGAAAAATTTCATGTTCGAATCCTTATCCGACCGCCTTTCAGACATTTTTGACAAGCTCACGGGGCGCGGAGCGCTTGCCGAGGACGATGTCGCCAATGCCATGCGCGAGGTGCGCCGCGCGTTGATCGAGGCCGACGTTGCGCTGGAAGTCGTGCGCTCCTTCACCGAGCGGGTCAAGGAAAAGGCTGTCGGCCATACGGTGGTGAAATCCGTCACGCCAGGACAGATGGTCGTCAAGATCGTCCATGACGAGCTGGTCGAAACGCTCGGCAAGGAAGCCGAACCGATTGATCTCAACGCGCCCTCCCCTTTCGCGATCATGATGGTCGGGCTTCAGGGCTCGGGTAAGACGACCAGCACAGCCAAGATCGCAAAGCGTCTGACCGATCGCGAAAAGAAGCGCGTGCTGATGGCCTCGCTGGATACGCGCCGTCCTGCCGCACAGGAACAGCTCAAGGTGCTCGGTGAACAGACCGGCGTCGACACGCTGCCCATCGTCGCCGGCCAGACGCCGCCACAGATCGCAAAGCGCGCCATGGAGGCCGGACGGCTGGGCGGCTTTGACGTGGTCATGCTCGATACGGCGGGCCGCCTGCATATCGACGAGCAGCTCATGGCCGAGATGGAGCAGATCCGTGATACCGCCAATCCGCATGAGACATTGCTGGTCGCAGACTCGCTGACCGGCCAGGACGCCGTGAACCTAGCGCGAACCTTCGACGAACGAATCGGGGTTTCCGGTATTGTTCTTACCCGCGTTGACGGCGATGGCCGTGGCGGCGCAGCGCTTTCAATGCGCGCCGTTACCGGCAAGCCGATCAAGCTGCTGGGCACAGGCGAGAAATTCGACGAGATGGAGGAATTCCATCCCGAGCGTATTGCTAGCCGTATTCTCGGCATGGGCGACGTCGTTTCGCTCGTCGAGAAAGCGGCCTCGACGATCGACGCGGAGCAGGCGCAGAAAACCGCGCAGAAAATGCGCAAGGGCCAGTTCGATCTTCAGGATTTGGCCAATCAGCTCGGACAGATGCAAAAGCTCGGCGGTATGTCCTCGATCCTTGGCATGCTCCCCGGCATTGGCAAGATGAAGAAGCAGCTGGACGGCGCTAATCTCGACGACAACATGTTCAAGCACCAGATGGCGATCATTTCCTCCATGACGCCGAAAGAGCGGCGCAACCCGAAAGTCCTTGCCGCCTCTCGCAAAAAGCGGATCGCAGCCGGTTCAGGCACGAGCGTTCAGGAGATCAACAAGCTCTTGAAGATGCATCGTCAGATGTCGGACATGATGAAACAGGTCTCCAAGGGCAAGGGCGGTCTGGCCAAAATGTTTGGCCTCGGCGGCGGTATGCCGGAGCCAACGCCAGAAATGCTTGAAGCCGCCAAGTCCGGCAAGATGCCCGCCGGAATGGGGCTGCCTCCGGGCATGGGTGGTATGCCGGGCGGTCTCGGTGGCGGTCTGCCGGGACTTCCGGGCGGAATGCCCAAAGGTTTGCCGGGACTGCCCGGCGGAAAGAAGAAGTGAGATTGGGATGTTAAGCCGCACCCCTGGCTTCGCACGGATTTCGACGAATGAGAACAAGAGGCACTAGGCAGTGAACGTAACCGAACTCGAAACCGAACGGCTGAAACTGCGGGGCTGGCGCGAAAGCGACCTTGGGCCTCTCGCCGCGTTCTATGCCGACGAGGAAAGCGCGCGTTTTCTCGGCGGCGTAAGAGAGCGCGACATCGTCTGGCGCGCGCTGGCGGCCTATGTCGGTCACTGGGGTTTGCGTGGTTACGGCTTCTGGGCGCTGGAGGAAAAGACAACGGGCGACTTTGCCGGATGGTGCGGGCTGTGGTTTCCCGAAGGGTGGCCGGAACCGGAAATCGGCTGGGGCCTGATGCCGGCGGCGCGCGGCAAGGGCTATGCGACGGAAGCGGCGAGACGCGCCCGCCAGTTTGCTTACGGCGAACTTGGCTGGACAACGGCGATCAGCTTCATAGACGCAAAGAATAACGCCTCGCGCGCAGTGGCTGAGCGGCTGGGTGCAAGGCCGGATGGCGAGATGGAGCTTTTCGGGAATCCTGCGATCATCTTCCGTCACCCTGCCCCGAACGAGATTTGACGAACACTGTCAATCAGGTCCGCACGGAAAGCGGATCGGCATTTCATGAAGGAGAAGAAGAATGCCACTGAAGATCAGACTGTCCCGCGGCGGATCGAAAAAGCGCCCTTATTACCGCGTTGTCGTCGCCGAGGCGACCGCCCCGCGCGACGGCCGCTTCATCGAACATATTGGCCACTGGAACCCGCTGCTGCCGAAGGATCACGAAGAGCGCTTCAAGATCGACGAAGCCCGCGTCAAGCATTGGCTCAGCGTCGGCGCGCAACCGACCGACCGCGTCCTCCGCTTCCTTGACCAGCAGGGCCTCGCCAAACGCCCGGAGCGCAACAACCCGAACAAGGCCAAGCCCGGCAAGAAAGCGCTTGAGCGCATCGAAGAGCGTAAGCAGAAAGAAGCCGATAGCGGCACTGACGAAGGCGCTGAAGCATCGGCGTAATGCTGATCTTGCGGGCTCGAAAATTTTGAGGGCTCGGCAATGCCGGATCATGATGACATGGCTGCGAATGCGGGCGGCAAGCTGGTTCTACTCGGTCGTATCGCCGGTGCGCATGGCGTTCGCGGTGATGTGAAAATTACCAGCTTCACCGCAATGCCGGAAAGCATCGGTTCTTACGGCGCGCTCAGTGACGGAAAGGGGTGCCGTCTGACGATTGAAGTCCTGCGCCCGCTGAAGGGGACGTCCGTATCGGCGCGCATTGCGGGCGTGAAAGACCGCAATGGAGCAGAAGCGCTCAAGGGCGTGGAGCTGTTCGTCGAGCGGGCGAAGCTTCCCGAAACCGATGACGATGAGTGGTATTATTCCGATCTGATCGGCTTGAAGGCTGTGACGCCGGAGGACGAGCGAATCGGCGAAATCATCGCGGTGCAGAATTTCGGCGCGGGCGACCTGCTGGAAATCCGTCGCGAGGCGTCGGGCAAGACCGTGTTGATACCGTTCACCGAAATTGTCGTGCCGGTCGTCGATATCCGGGCGGGCCGTGTCATCATAGACGAGCCGGAGGAGATGGGAGATGCCGGAAAGGAATGACGCTCCGGCGCGCCTCCGGTTCCGTGACGCATGCCGCGCCGATCTGGAGGCCGTAGTCGGACTGCTTGCCGCTGATTCGCTTGGAAGCTGGCGCGAAACGCTTGGGCAAGGGGGGCTTCCGGACGCCTATTACACAGCATTTGATGCGATAGACCGCGATCCGAACAATCGGCTCATCATTGGCGATTTGGACGGCAAAACCGTCGCATGCCTTCAGCTCACCTTCATTCCCGGCCTGTCCTATATGGGCGGCACTCGCGCACAGATCGAAGGGGTGCGTGTCGATAGCGAACTTCGCGGGACCGGTATTGGCCGCGCCCTGATCGGGCATGCGATGGCTCTTGCGCATGAAAAATCCTGTGTCCTGATTCAACTGACGTCTGATAAAAGACGGACGGAGGCGATGGGCTTCTATCGTGCGCGCGGCTTTGCCGCAAGCCATGAAGGCATGAAACTGAAACTTTGAGACCGCCATGTGGACCGCTTGCGTTCTGACGCTTTACCCGGAGATGTTTCCCGGCCCGCTTAACAAGAGCCTGGCCGGTCAGGCGCTGGCCGCCGATCGCTGGCGGCTCGACGCCGTCAACATTCGTGATCACGCGACGGACAGGCATCGTTCGGTGGACGATACACCAGCCGGCGGCGGTCCCGGCATGGTGATGCGCGCCGATGTGGTCGGAGCGGCGATCGACGGTGCGCGCATGACTTACCCTGCCCTTCCCCTGATCTGTCCCTCGCCGCGCGGCAAACCACTGACCCAGGCGCGTATTCGCGAATTGAGCGCAGGCCCCGGCGCGATGCTGTTATGTGGACGCTTTGAAGGCATCGACCAGCGCGTGATCGAGGCCAGGCAGGCGGAAGAGATCTGCATAGGCGATTATATTTTGTCGGGCGGCGAGTTGGCGGCCATGGTGCTGATCGATGCGGCGGTGCGCCTGTTGCCGGGCGTCATTGGCGCGCAAAATTCCGGGGAAGATGAGAGTTTCGAGAACGGCCTGCTCGAATATCCTCATTATACGCGCCCGCGCGACTGGGAAGGCCGCCAGATCCCGGACGTGCTGCTGTCGGGCAACCATGAACGCATTGCTCAATGGCGCAACGCCGAATCAGAGCGGATAACGCGCAAGCGCAGGCCGGACTTGTTGGCCAAGGAAAACGCGCCTGACAGAAGTGACGGCAGTAATTAGGGGGTTGGACCGAAAGGGGGAGCGGTAAAGATCTGGCGCTTTTGACGCGCAACCAACCGGGCTGACGTCGCCTGAAAAGCGCTCTACCCAGCGTCAAATGCACATCCCCGCACAATCTGTGTTCGCAAAACCAGCTTATTGCGAAAGTTGCTGGGTGATCCGTTTCCTCTTTTCCTCCGGTTGAAGATCAAGCCAAGCCTGAAAGTCTTCAAAAAGCTTTTCGCGTTCGCTCGGCGAATAACGCCGCGAAGTGCGCTGGGTATCAGTATCGAGAAACCTATTGAATATTTCACGCAAGGCGACCGTTTGAGTCTGAGCGGGCTTGCGGGTTGGCATCGGCGGCGAGGCGATGGAGACCGTGGATCCCGCGCTACCGGACGTCTGCCCAGACACGGCGGTGGGCGCTTCATTCTTTATGCGTTTGAATGTCTTAGCTTCACAAAATAACCCGGACAAAACGCAACCGACCATCGTTATCGTATCTTTGTCTAGCAGGTTGAGGCTGCCGTCATAGGTTGCTCCATCAAGCGTGCTGTATAATTGTCCGCGCCATTGGAATTTTCTTTCGGAAAGATCACTGGGATCTCGCGCTCTTTGAAACTTGTCAGCGATGACAATTCCGATCAATAGGCGATCTCGAAGCGCGGGATCTGGATTTCGAACATCCCGGCGTCCGGGGTCAGCGACACTGACGACTTTAACGCATACACGCCCGCTGCATTCATAAATATCGACAATTGAATTATTTTCCGGGAGACGCCAGCTCCCGAAGACATCTTCACTTTTCAGCTCGTCAGCCGCCAGGACAGAAGTGGTTAAAAAGCCTATCCACAGCGCAATCGCACAGGATATTTTGACACGTCTCACCATGACTTCCACTTATCTGAAATTCGGAAACACGAATTCAATCTGACGGAGGGTCTGAGTGTTCGTCTCATGTGTAGTTCAACCTGGAAGCAATCGTTCACAATGAATAATGAACTACGAATATTATATTCAAATTTAGACATATTGAGATGTACACATTCTCCTATCGTAGTTTTTTTACGTGCAGGGATGTCTTCAAACGTCATTCCCGCCTTTCCAGGATTTTTTTTCTTTCTTCTTCAGTTAGTTCGTCGAGCCACGCCTGGAAACTGACAAAAAGATCCTTTCGCTCATCCTGTTGAAAAGTGCGCGATGTGCTTTTTGTCTCGGCATCCAGGAATTCTTCAAATTTCTGACGCAGTAACGCCAAATCCCGAGCGGGCAGCCTTTTTTCAGGCATTGGCGGCCGGATTGCTGTTCTCCGACTTACGCTGACACTTCGATTGTTCCGTTGCTTGGAAGCTGGCGGGGGCGTGCGCACTTGGCGCAATAATCTCTGGGTCTTGCAAAACAGGGGCCCCAAAAAACATTGCGCCAATGTTGCTCTGGTCGCGCTGACCAGCTTGAGTTTGCTTGTATAAGAGAAGCCGTCCGAGACGTCATAAATACGCCCGCTCCAGAGCAGATCACCGTCATTATTGCGCACAAGGGTCAAATCGTCGGAGATAACGACGCCGGCTCGGGAACGCGTTCGAACAGCCCCGTCCCCGGAAGAACGTCGAGAGGGATCGGCGGGTTTTACGATCCTCATGCAAACGGATTGCCTGCATGGGTAAATCTCAACGACAGAGCCACTTTCGGATAATCGCCAAGTTCCGAATATGTCATTCGTGGAGAGGTTCGCAGCTGCCGGATTCGCGACCATCATAAATAACAGCGACAGTGCAATGAAAGATCCGGCGCGCGCCGATATCTTTCCGCCTCCCTGACGATCGGCACAAGCCGTATATTGCCATCTCATAAACAAATCACCCCCCATTTATCTGCGGATTTTTACCTACCCATGGCCTTACTTATGCATTCTTAATGCAGAATGCGCTCAAATTCATATAAATTATTGAATGTAAATAGAATGAGGCCGGTTTGACATCTGGCATTTTCGTTATTTGTCCGGCACGGACGGCTTGACCATGACGATCACGCAATGTTGTAAAAAATCGGAAATGCTTGGTTGAGCTTGCGCTTTTATCTTTCATTGTGGTAGGCAGCTGGGACGCTGGTGATGCACAAATTGATCCAATTGGCGCAAGACGTTCATCTTGGGTGCTAAAGGCATCGACAAGCCAAAATTTATCGACTATTTAAAAATTGATTTCCCGAAATCCAGGCGCCTGCGGGTTCGCTCTGCGGCCGACGCCGGGTTTTTTGCGGACTTGATTATCGTCCGTGACACGAAACTCACGCACAGCGAAACGGTCCGACCGGCAAGCTGGCCAAGCAAAGGGCAACAGCCATGAATACGCTTCAGGAATTCGAAAAAGATTATCTTGCCGAGTTGGTGGCGAAGCGCAAAATTCCGGAATTCGACCCGGGCGACACCGTACGCGTCAATGTGAAGGTCGTGGAAGGCACCCGAGAGCGCGTTCAGGCCTATGAAGGCGTCTGCATCGCACGCTCCGGCGGTGGCCTGAATGAAAGCTTCACCGTCCGGAAGATTTCCTATGGCGAAGGTGTCGAGCGCGTTTTCCCGATTCACTCGCCGCTGATCGATTCCATTGAAGTTGTCCGTCGCGGCAAGGTCCGCCGGGCGAAGCTGTATTATCTGCGTGGCCTGCGCGGCAAGGCCGCCCGCATCGCCGAGCGCACCGACATCCGCGCCAAGGCGCAGACGGCTCGCGCCAAAACGCTTAAATTCAAGAAGCCCAAAGGCCCAAGCGACGATCTCAAGCTGATCAAGGGGCTCGACGAAGCAATCGAGAAGAAGCTGAACAATATCGGCATCACGACCTATACGCAGATCGTTAATCTGAGCGACGATGAAATCGCCACGCTGGATGACGAACTCTCGCTCAACGCAAAGATCGAGAATGACAACTGGGCCAGCCAGGCGCAGGCGCTGATGGCCGAAACGACCGTATCGGAAGTTCCCGCCGAGGAACAGGACGATGCGGCGGAAGGCAAGACATCCGAAGAATCGGAAGCGAAATAAAGGGGAAGTAAATGGGTAAGACGCTGTACGATAAAATCTGGGCCGACCATCTGGTCGATGAACAACCGGACGGCACTTGCCTCATTTATATCGACCGCCACCTCGTCCATGAAGTGACCAGCCCGCAGGCTTTTGAAGGCTTGCGCATGGCGGGTCGCAAGGTGAGGGCTCCTGAAAAGACGCTGGCCGTGGTTGACCACAATGTTCCGACCACGGACCGCTCCAAGGGCATCGACGACCCCGAATCGAGAACGCAGGTCGAAGCACTCGCGAAAAATGCGGCTGACTTCGACGTTGAATATTACAATGAATCCGACGTCCGCCAGGGCATCGTGCATGTCATAGGTCCGGAACAGGGGTTTACCCTGCCCGGAACGACCATCGTCTGCGGCGACAGCCACACATCCACGCATGGCGCGTTTGGCTCGCTGGCGCACGGCATCGGGACATCCGAGGTCGAGCATGTGCTGGCAACCCAAACATTGATCCAGTCAAAAGCCAAGAACATGCGCGTGACAGTCAACGGGCAACTGCCTGATGGCGTAACCGCGAAAGATATCATCCTCGCCATCATAGGCGAGATCGGTACGGCTGGCGGAACGGGGCACGTCATCGAATATGCCGGTGAAGCAATCCGGTCTCTGTCGATGGAAGGCCGGATGACGGTCTGCAACATGTCGATTGAAGGCGGCGCACGCGCTGGATTGATCGCGCCGGATGAAAAGACCTACGACTATATCAAGGGCCGCCCGCGTGCGCCAAAAGGCGCAGCGTGGGACGCGGCCATGGCTTATTGGAAGACGCTCCACAGCGATGACGACGCCGTCTTTGACCGCGAAATTCATCTCGATGCGGCCAATCTGCCGCCCATCGTGACATGGGGCACCAGCCCCGAGGATGTCGTCGCGATTACCGGCGTTGTCCCGGATCCGGAAACGGTCGAAGAGGAAAGCAAGCGAACCGCGATGAAGCGCGCGCTGGCCTATATGGGGCTAACCCCCGGCACGCGGATGACCGATATCCCGGTTCAGCGCGTTTTCGTTGGTTCCTGCACAAATGGCCGTATTGAGGATCTGCGAGCGGCAGCCAAGGTTGTCAGCGGCAAAAAGGTTCATGATGGCGTGAATGCGATGGTCGTTCCCGGTTCCGGCCTCGTAAAGGCGCAGGCCGAGCAGGAAGCTTTGGACAAGATCTTCATCGAAGCCGGTTTCGAATGGCGTGAGCCGGGTTGCTCAATGTGTCTGGCCATGAACCCGGACAAGCTTGCTCCTGAGGAACGTTGCGCCTCGACATCGAACCGCAATTTCGAAGGCCGTCAGGGTTTCAAGGGCCGCACGCATCTGGTTTCGCCCGCAATGGCCGCAGCCGCCGCCATTGCAGGTCGCTTCGTCGACATCCGGGACTTCCAGTAGTCCGATCTGGAAAACCGCTCACAGCAAAGGCGCGCATCGCCCGGCGTTACATGCGCGCCTCTTGTTTTCTCACTCGAAGGCTCAGCTGAAATGATCCGGCCGGGTCAGAACCGCCGCCGGAGGCCCGGAGTTTGAACCGGTCACAATCGATGCGCTCTAACTGCCACCGACAGTTACGTTTCTTGCTGCTCGGAATATTCACGTGACTTTTGAGATTGCATGCATCTAACCTCTTGCCGGACATTCCGGAGTGAATTCCATGACATTCGACCTTCCTGCCGGCGAGCTGGTATTGCTTGCCGGAGCGCTTATTTGCGGCGGTTTTCTGACTGGCATCTTGTCGGGGCTTTTCGGCGTCGGCGGAGGCGGGATACTGGTTCCCGTGCTTTACGAGTTGTTCGGTTTTATCGGTTTATCGGATGATGTCAGGATGCATCTGGCGGTCGGTACGAGTTTCGCCGTAATCGCGCCAACATCGCTTCGGGCCGCCTATGCGCATTTCCGACGCGACTCCATCGACATCGCCCTGCTCCGGCTGCTGGCTCCTGTGGCGCTGGTCGGCATCGTGGCGGGCGCTATCGTCGCCCGGATCGCCGATGCCTCGGCGTTCCAGTTCATATGGGTGATTTCAGCGGCTCTGCTCAGCGCCAGTATCCTGTTCAAACCAACAGACTGGAGCCTCAAGGGCGATCTCAACAGCCCGTCCTACTACGTCCCGATCGGTTCGGTCATCGGTTTCGTGGCAACGCTCATGGGCGTCGGCGGAGGCGCACAGATTACCGCGACGCTCGCTCTTTTGGGCCGGCCCATGCATCAAGCGGTCGGCACCGCATCGGGCTTCAGCGCTTTCCTGGCTATCCCTGCTCTTATCGGGTTCATCTGGGCAGGCTGGAATGCGACGGGGCTTCCTCCTGGCTCGGTAGGCTATTTCAGCCTCATCGGCGCAGCCGCGATCATACCGGCAAGCGTATTGGCGGCTCCGCTCGGCGCGCGGCTGGCGCATGGATTGCCCAAGCGCAAGCTCGAAATTGCCTTCGCGCTGTTTCTGCTCTTGGTGGGGATGCGGTTTCTGTTCGCGCTGTTCTATTGATCGGCGCGTTTTGCCAGCCACAGCGCATCGATCGCGAAGGACCATGTGAGCGCCGCAAGGCCAACGAGACAGGCCAGCTGCGCGGCCCAAGCCGGAGTAACGGGCGCTAGCGCTGCAATCAGCAAGGACGCTTGCAAAACGCAGACAAACTTTCTGCGCCAACGCGGCGGGAGCGAGCCGGTGAGCCATGGCCAAAATTGGCCTGCCAGCTGAAAAATATAGAACATCAATCCGCTGAGCATCACCCAAACCCCAACCAGACCCGATATGGACAAGAGCACGGCCAGCGATAGAACGAAGAAGGCGTCGGCATGCATGTCGAACTGAGCGCCAAACCGGCTCTCCGTCTGCAAGTGCCTCGCAATCCAGCCGTCAACGCCATCAAATATGAGCGAAGCGGCCGCAAGACCCGTAATCAGCCAGTGCACAAACGGATCCGAGAGCGGATCATTACCCGCAAGCATGTCCGCGGAAAGCGCAAACAGGAAGCTGCTGAACGCGGTGCGCACGAGTGTAATCGCATTGGCGAGACCAAAATGACTGTGAGGAAAATGCTGGCCAAGGCCTTTAATGATCAGAGCGCCCATGACCAAATAGATTGCGGAGCCCAGCAACAGCCCGCCCTGCCCTATCCGGATATTGCCTATCGCACAGAGCGAAATTGCGAGAACGCCAAGAGCGGCAATCTCAGTTCCCACCACAAGCATGAGTCCCCGAGGGGCTGTTGCGCGGCTGTTATGTGTCGTGATCTGCGCCATCGTTATTGCAGTGTAGGCACAAAGAATGGCTGAAGCAGGGTTGCTCTACAACTTTTTGTCAACCATGCGCCCGGGCGGCCGCGATAGCGTGACAATCCGGGGTTTATCCGGTCTCAGAGGCTGTGTTCGGAAAGATGCGCTTTGGTCGTCGTATCGGATTCATCCGGCTCCAGCACCGCATTGACCACCTTTGTGCTGCTTTGCGTGCAGGCCGATACGGATAGGTCAACTTTTACCGGCGCTTGTTTGCTCTTGTCAGAGGCCGCGCGATAGCCCTCAATCCGGAAGGACAATTTCTGTCCGTTCTCGGTTGTCACGGTCAAGCACCCCGGTGTTTCAATCTGATTCCACGCTGCGTTCTGAGCCGGCTTTGCGTCCGGATCGATAATCTGATCCGCCATCGCCCTTTGCCGGGTGACATTGAAGGTTGTACCGCCCAGGCCGGAAATACGGTCCAAATCATCCCAGCTTGACGCAAGGGTTTGAAACTGTGGCGTACCGATTGGGCTGGAGATGAGAAAAGCAGCACAGGCGCAACTCGCCATGATTCCGAACGCTGCCGCGAACCAGTGGAGATGACGTGTGGAGCCGTGAAGCTTGCCGCGCCTGATATGTCCGGCCTTCGTCATGGTGCGTCTCCTCTGCGCTGAAACTCATCCGGTCATGTGCCACACCAAACTTAGTTGGTATGTTTCAACGTGATGTCTATAGGTGCATCGAGCGTAAATTATGACGGATTTTCAAACGGGAGGATAGGTGCAATAAATGCCTAGCCCAAAAACAAGACGCCCCGGCGTACGCAAAACAATAACGCCAGGGGCCCTTGTTCTGGGACCCCTGACTCATCTGAACGTGTGATTTGACACGGAGATGATCAAAATCCCTAGAAGCAACTCTTTTATAGCATCCAGTTCTCGGCAAGCCAACCTACATATCCAATAAACTGCTAATAATTCACAGAAATAATATTCCACTGAATAACTTACTATTTCAGCTAAAAATTCATACTTCTTGCAAGAATCAAATACAATCGCTTCTTACTTGCGCGCCCTAAATGCAATCTGTGATTGCATTTACCATGAAGACGAGGACGGAATTTGGGCAAATTCGATTCTCTTCCGACAGAATTTATAACATTTTACAATAAAAGAGCGAGCTCCCATAGAGGAACTCGCCCGCTTTCTGCCTGAAAGACGCTCAGGCGGATCTCGACCGATGCAGACAGGCTACATCATGCCAGGCATGCCGCCC
>JAHQVI010000180.1 GCA_019634405.1 Hyphomicrobiales bacterium | reverse complement strand
CAGCGCCAGGGTGAAGACCGGATCGTTCTTCAGGTCCCCGGTTTCCGCGATCCGACGAAACTCAAGGAACTGGTCGGACAGACCGCCAAACTGACATTCCATCTTGTCGACCACTCAATCTCGGTCTCCGAGGCGCAGACATCGCGCCCACCGGCCGGATCGCAGATTTTCCAGTCGCTCGATCCTTCTGATCCGCCCGAATTGCTGCGCAAGCGTGTCTTGCTCAGTGGCGAGGATCTCGTCGAGGCGCAGGCCGGTTTTGACCAGGATACAAACGAAGTCATCGTATCTTTCCGCTTCAATTCGTCAGGCGCGCAGCGTTTTGGGAAGATTTCGAGCGAGAACGTCAATCGGCGTTTTGCGATCGTGCTGGATGACAAGGTCATTACCGCGCCGAATATCAACGAACCGATCCTGGGCGGCTCCGGTCAGATCTCGGGTAATTTCACGATCGAAACAGCGAATAATCTGGCGATATTATTGCGTTCAGGCGCGCTCCCAGCTTCGCTGAACGTGATCGAAGAACGCTCCGTCGGGGCCAGCCTTGGGGAGGACTCCATTGCTGCGGGCGAAACGGCCTCGGTGATCGCATTTATCGCCGTGACCGTGTTCATGATCGCGTCTTATGGCCTGTTCGGTATTTTTGCCGTTATCGCGCTCATCGTGAATATTTCGATCATCGTCTCGTTGCTCTCGCTCATGCAGGCGACGCTTACACTGCCGGGCATTGCGGGTATTGCGCTGACAATGGGCGTTGCTGTTGACTCCAGCGTGCTGATTTTTGAGCGCATCAGAGAGGAAATCCGCGCTGGTAAATCGGTCATTATCGGAATCGAGGCCGGTTTCTCGCGCGCTTATTCCACCATTATCGACGCCAATCTGACCGGTCTGCTCGCGGGCATTATCCTGTTCTGGCTCGGTGTCGGGCCGGTGCGCGGCTTCGCCGTGACCATGTGTATCGGTATTATGGCGTCCATGTTTACCGCGATCACGCTTACGCGCCTGCTAATCGTTGAATGGCTGCGTATCACGCGTCCGCAAACCGTGCCAATCTGAGGATCGACCCTATGGCTTTTGCTTTCAAACCCATCGAACTCGTTCCGCACAAGACGAAAATCAGGTTCTCCGCGTATTTTCGGGTCTGCATTTCCATATCTGTGGCGCTGGCGGTCGGCACGGTGATCCTTCTGGCGACGTCAGGGCTCAATTTCGGTATCGACTTTAAGGGCGGCACGATGATTGCTGTCCGCTCGGCTGACGGTCCGGTGGATATGGGGAAGATCCGCAGCGACGTCGAAGGTCTTGGGCTCGGCGATATCCAGATCCAGGAATATGGCAGGGAAAGCGACGTACTGATCCGCGTGGCGCTCCAACCCGGCGGCGACGAAGCCCAGCAGGCGGCGCTGAGCAAGGTGCAGAATGCGCTTGGCGACGGCTATGTTAAGCTGTTCGAAGACGTGGTCGGCGCAACGGTTTCCGGCGAACTGATCGAACAGGCGCTGATTGCGCTGTTGCTGACCTGCGTCGGGATTTTCGTCTATGTGTGGCTGCGATTTGAATGGCAGTTCGCGACAGGCGCTATCGTGGCGCTGGTCCATGACGTGTTCCTGACCATTGGCGTGTTTTCGCTGCTGCAGCTCGATTTCAACCTAGCGGTTGTGGCGGCGTTGCTGACGATCCTTGGTTATTCGATCAACGACACCGTCGTTATTTTTGACCGCGTTCGCGAAAATCTGCGCAAATACAAGACGACGCCTCTTACCGATCTGGTCGATCTTTCGCTGAACGAGACCCTGTCGCGCACGGTCATGACGACTGGTACGACATTTCTGGCCCTGCTTGCTCTTTACGTCTTTGGCGGGGAAGTGATCCGGAATTTCACTTTCGGCATATTGTTCGGCATTCTGATCGGTACCTATTCTACCGTCTATATCGCATCGCCGATTCTGGTCTGGCTTGGCGTCAAGCGCGACTGGAGCCAGGTCAAAACCACCTCTGCGGGTGCACGTAACCGGACGGCGGAACTGTAAGCGGACACGGGATGCAACTGCCAGCCCCATTGCTAAGTGGACGCCCTCCGATCTCCGGCTATGGGCGCGGGCGGTTTCGGCTTGGCGGCATTGAGCATGCAGGCTCGCTCCTGGTCCTGCCTGAAGGGGTCTATGATTGGCCTGTGAGCAGCGCCGGCGGTCTGTCCGGCGATGCGCTGCAACCGGTCCTGTCTCATGATCCTCCACTGGATTTTCTTATCCTCGGCACCGGGGTCGCCCAGCTTTTTCCGGACAAGGCGCTACGCCATCTGTTTGCGGAAGCCAAAATCGGGCTTGAGGCTATGGATACCGGAGCGGCCGCCCGCACCTATAACGTATTGCTCGCGGAAGAACGCATTTTCGCCGCAGCACTGATTGCGGCTGGCTGATGGGACAGCAAGCCGACAAGGTTGGAACGCCATCCGCCGTAGATTTTATGGCGGAGGCCGTGCCGGTCGAAGACACTGATCATATTCGCGATCTGGTCCGGTCCAGTGATCAGGACCGCTACTGGTCTGCGCTTTTCGCCCCCGAACCGGCGCGCCAGAGCCTGCTTGCGCTTTACGCGTTCGCCATCGAACTTTCCCGTATCCCTGACCGCGTCAGCGAACCGCAACTAGGCCGGATCAGGCTGCAATGGTGGCGCGATGCCCTTGCGCCTGCTGTGACAAGCGGTGAGGGGAACCATCCGGTTCTGGCCGCAATGGCCGAAGTGGTTCGCCGTCATACGCTTCCGCTGTCCGAACTGGACGCAATGATCGAGGCGCATGAATTCGGCTTGTCCGATGAGCCGATGCAGGATCGCGCCAAACTCCGGAGCTATCTGGACGCCACCACCGGCGCGCAGCTCCGCCTTGCGAGCGCGATACTGGGAGGCCGCCCGGGGGAGCATGAGCGTCTTATCGCGGCGGCGGCAGCAGCGTATGGCTTGAGCGCCCTCATGCGCGCGCTCCCTCACGATGCGGCCCATGGGCGGATCTTCCTGCCCGGCGATCTGCTTGCCGCGCATGGATTGCATCCCAATGTCATACTTAGCGGTACCGACAATGCCGATCTGCGCGCCGCGCTTCGCGACCTGCGAGCGGATACAGTGCAGGCTTTTGAGCAGATGCGGCCTCTTTTCGCAAAGCTTCCGCGCGCCCTGCGTCCCGCTTTTTTGCCGCTTTCTCCCGTGCCGGCCTATATTCAGGCATTAGCCTCGCCGGAATTGAACCCGATACGCCAGATGGCGCAGCTCAACCCGCTGCGGCGGTACGCGTTGATCTGGCGCAGCTACCTTACCGGACATATATAAGCCCGGCAGGCCGCTTCTATGCAAAGGGACGAAAGAGGCCTATCTTGACGGAAAAATTTGCGGGAGGTTCCATTGACCGATCCGATCGACAAGGCGTTCGAATGGTCGGCAGCCGGGCAGAAAATCGCACTGGCGACCGTTATCTCGACGTGGGGATCATCACCCCGTCCCGTTGGCAGCATCCTTGCCGTCAACGAAAACCAGGAATTTGAAGGCTCGGTGTCAGGCGGCTGCGTGGAGGGCGCGGTCATCACCGAAGCACTTGATGTGATCGCGGGCGGCGAACCGAAATCGCTTACCTTCAGCGTCGATAACAAGACGGCCTGGCAAGCGGGGCTGACTTGCGGCGGCGCTTTGTCCGTATTGGTTACGAGGGGCGACGATCCGACGCTGTTGAAGCATATCGTGGAGGCTAGAACGATGCGGCAGCCGGTGATCCTGGCGACCGATACCGGAACCGGCGCTCAGCAACTTCTCCATGCCAGCGGCAAAGAGCCCGCCACGGACATTGCTGCCGAGCTGACCGCGCTTGCATATAGCGCTGTTACATCCGGGCAGTCCCGGCTCGTTGAAGCCGCGGGCCGCCAGTATTTTCTGCGTATCTTTCTGCCGCAGCCGCGTCTGCATATTATCGGCGCAACCCACATCACCCAGACGCTTGCGCCGGTCGCACATATGGCAGGCTATGACGTGGCTATCGTCGATCCTCGCGCCGCCTTTGCCGCGCCGGAGCGTTTCCCTGGTTGCGAACCGCTTGTCGAATGGCCGGATGAGTATTTCAACCGCGCCGAGGTTGAGCTGGACCGGATGACGGCGATCGTCTCGCTCACTCATGACGAAAAGATCGATGATCCAACGCTGGCCGCGGCTTTGCGGTCCCAATGTTTCTATATCGGCGCACTGGGAAGCAGGAAAACACATGCCAAGCGCGTCGATCGTCTTTTAAAGCTCGGCTTTGACGAGACCGATATTGCGCGAATACATGCTCCGGTCGGCCTGAATCTTGGCGGGCGCACCCCGGCCGAAATCGCCATTGCGATCATGGCGGAAATGACTGCGGCGCGCTATCAGCCGGCTGTTCAGACATGATCTTCGGCGAAGTGCCCGTTGACCGGGCGGATGGCGTTGTCCTTGCCCATACGCAAAGGCTGGGCAAAAAGACCATCAGGAAAGGCACGCGGCTTGGCGCGGAGGAGATTGCGTCGCTGCGCGAGGCTGGTATTGCATCCGTCACCGGCGCGAGGCTGGAGCCCGGCGATCTCGACGAGGATCGTGCGGCGGCTCTGATCGCTGAAGCGGTTGCAGGGGATTGCCTGACGCTTTCCGAAGCGAAAACCGGACGCTGCAATCTCATTGCGGCGCGTCACGGGGTCCTTGCGGTCCTGGACGGCGAGATCGACGCGGCGAACGCCGTCAATGAGGCGATAACCATTGCAACGCTGGCGCGCTTTGCGCCGGTTGCGCCTGGCGAAACAGTTGCGACGGTCAAGATCATGCCGCTGGCTGTGCCTGAAACGGTTGTCAAAAGGGTGATCGAAGCGCTCGGCGCCGCCAGGGCGGTTGCGGTGTCGCCAGTGAAGCCACGGCGCATCGGCCTAATACTCACGCGTGTTCCGGGCGGGCGCGAAACCTTGCTGGACAAGACCGTTGGCGTTCTGCGGCCCCGGCTTGAGGATCTCGGCGTTGAGCTTGCGGACGAGATGCGCTGCGCTCATCATCGGGAAGATGTCGCGTCTGCGATTGCCGCTCTCGATCAGCGCGGGGCGGACCTGATTGTCATATCCGGCGCTGCGGCGACTATTGATCGCGGCGACGTCGTGCCAGCAGCGATCGAGCATGCAGGCGGGCGGATCGAACAATTCGGAATGCCGGTCGAGCCGGGGAATTTGCTCGTGCTCGGCGCGCTCGGAGCCAAGCCGGTGATTGGCATGCCGGGCTGTGCGCGTTCGCCGAGACTGAACGGTTTCGATTGGGTGCTGCAAAGATTGCTGGCCGGTATTCCGGTCGAGGCCCGGGATCTGCGTGCGATGGGCGTGGGCGGGCTGATCGCAGAGAAAGCGAAAGGGCGCGTGCGCAGCGAAAAACAGATGGCTGCCGAAAGCGCCGGGCCGGTG
>JAHQVI010000179.1 GCA_019634405.1 Hyphomicrobiales bacterium | reverse complement strand
GAAAGTTGCCAGCACGCCAACCACCCTGATGGATGGGCACAGGGTTTTCCGCAAGCCATCAAGATAATGGATGAAGGTCACTGCGCCATTTCTCGACATCGAGGTTAGGGCGGTTGGAATCAGCACATGTGTCGAGGCGCAGAACGCATTGATCGACGCTATGGTCAGTCGTGGCGGCGTATCTATGAGGACAATATCAAAGTCCTGCGCCAGCCTGGGGTCGGTCAGCTTGCGCGAAAGAGCGAAACGGGGATCCCGATCGCGTTGCTCCAGCACAAAAGCCGCAAACAGCTTGTCCTCGACATCTCCCAATTCGAGAGATGTGCGCACCAGGCTGAGATCCTCGAACGGATTTAAGCCCGTTGCGGTGATCTGATTGCTATGGAACATATCGTAGCTTTCGCTCAATATCGCGTGCACGCCGCCATCCGCGCTTTCCGAACGGGGCATGATGTGTGAGGGAAAGGCAACCGATAAGGAAGCCTGAAAATCAAGGTCGATCGCCAGAACGCGATAACCGGCCAATGTAAGGGTCATCGCCAGATTGGCCACAACGCTTGTCTTGCCAACCCCGCCCTTGAGATTGCCGACCGACAGGACAGGGATGGCCGGGGGAGGCATAACCTGAGCCGGAATAGCGGTCCAGATACTCATTTTATACAGCCTTATCGTAACTCTTAAAGCCGGACGCATAGGTCTCAAGATGCTTCAACCGACCGAGCGCATCGTCCAATTCTTTTTGCTTTTGATCAAGACTGCTTTTTGCCTTGTGCTCCTGCTGACGGCGCCATCCTACATATAAGATGCCGGAAAGACCGATTAGGAGACTTAAAATCGCAAACATGCCCTCATATCGGGCGCCAAATTCCTTAAGGAAATCCATGCTTACACGCCATACACAATAATGTAATCGCGATTCATAGTCGCACGCATTTGGTTCAGTCAAAGCACGCGAAAAATTAAGAAAAACGCGTAATATTTCTGCCACGACATCTAAATATTCAAGTTCCTCCACCCTTGTTCACTAGCAACAGCCCCAGTCGCGACCGGGATCTAACCAGGCGGCAGGTTGCAACAGATCACAGGATCTACTTGGTTTCATGCGCCTCGCGATGATAGATGTCGTCGCTTCGCTCGATATCGTCCTCACCGAGATAGCTGCCGATCTGGACCTCTATGACTTCCAGGGGAACCTTGCCGGGATTTTCCAGCCGGTGCCACTGCGTGGCCGAGATGTAAATCGACTCATTTTCGCAGACAAGTTTCTGCTCATCGTCACGCGAGACCAGCGCGGTGCCGCTGACGACCACCCAATGTTCCGAACGATGATGATGCCGCTGCATCGAGAGGCGTGCGCCGGGTTTGACATGGAGCAGCTTGACCTGAAATCGATCGCCGAGATTGAGCGTTTCGAAATAGCCCCATGGCCGGTAGTTGCGCAGATGCTGCTGTTGCTCCCGCCGCCCCGCATCCTTGAGCTGGGACACGATCTTGCCGACGTCCTGCGCCCGGCTCCGATTGGCGATCAACGTTGCATCCGGCGTTTGTACGACCACGAGATCTTCCACGCCAATCGTTGCGATCATGGAATTCTGCGAGCTTTGAATAAAGGAGTTGCGCGTATCCTTCAAAAGAGCTTCGCCTCGTACGGCATTGCCATTTTCATCCTGATCGGCCAGCTCCCATAGCGAACTCCATGAACCGACATCGCTCCACCCGACATCGAGCGGCAGCATGGCGGCCTTGGAGGTTTTCTCCATCACGGCATAATCGATCGAGATATTCGGGCATTTCGCAAAGGCTTCCGCCTCAAGCCGGCGAAATGTGAGATCTTTGTGAGACCGTTCGAGCGATGCTCTCGCATGTTCGGCAACATCGGGCGCAAGCATGGTCAATTCTTCGATTAGGGCGCTGACAGGAAGAACGAAAATCCCGCTATTCCAGAAATAACCGCCATCATCCAGATAGGCTTCAGCAGTTGCCAGATCGGGCTTTTCCACAAAGGCGTCGACATCGTAGGCGCTGGCGCTATCCACCGCAATTTCACCGCCCTGACGGATATACCCATAGCCCGTATGCGGTGAATCGGGCTTGATCCCGAACAGAACGAACCGTCCCCGTTCGGCCACGCTCGCCGCGCGCCTTACGGATCGCACGAATTCCGCCACATCGTTCACGGCATGGTCGGACGGCATCACAACCATGATCGCATCGGGATTATCCGCCGCGATCGAGAAAGCCGCAACAGCAATCGCCGGCGCTGTATTGCGGGCAACATGCTCCAGAATGATTTCGCGCGGCGCTATGCCTGTTCGGTCGACCTCATCCTGCAGCAGAAACCGGTAATCATTGTTGCAAAGCAAGGTCGGAGCCTCAAATCCGGCTTCAATAGTCAAGCGCTGGAAGGTTGCCCCGATCAGACTCTCCTGCGGCGCGTAAAGAGAAGGAATAAACTGTTTCGGGTACATCCCCCGGGACATCGGCCAAAGTCGGGTTCCGGAACCGCCACAAAGAATTACTGGAAAAGTCGTCATCGCCATATTGAACTCTGCTTCCGAGGTAACCGGGTTACGTTAGAGCATCGGACCGAAAATTATGCGCCGGTTATCGAATAAATCCGATGCTTGAACAAAGAGATAGAACGCCACGATCATCACTGGTTAAAGAACTGGGCTCTAGCCGTCAGACAATGACCTCATTCCATATCAAATCACTGTTGCATATAGGTATTTACAGATTTTTATGGGAAAATAGCGGTCTTCTCACGATGTTTCTTCAGTTTTGAATAACACAGGTAAAAATGTCCAAAATTCAGCCGTCACAGAGCCGGGAACGCCTTTCCCCTCTCTCTATGTCGTCCAAAGCGGAAGATGGACCGCGTTACCGGCCGACAGCAAGGCGAGCCATTGGCGATGCGGCAAAAAGGAAACATCGGGGAAAATTAACCAAAAGCGACACAAGCCAACCATTAACGAATACAAAAATCAGAAGAGTCTTGCCTATGACGCCCGAAACGCGTTGCCCCTCCCCGCATTTTCGCAACCTTAGCAAGAGTCGCGCATGTCAAATAAACCTACCTGGGGAGAATTGCCTAACCAATCAGTTTGGCCCTCATAGCCGACCTATTGTAAAAGGTGGTGTGGGATGATTCTGCTTCGGATATTATCATCTGTTGACGTCGCCCGCGCCGGCATAGCTGAGTGCGTGTCAGGGGGATTCACGGAGACATAGACGTGTCCAGTTCTATCAATGACCAAGCGCGAGATACTTTTGACGGCCTCCGCTCTATAGGTCGTCGCGCATTGCGCGGCATTCGCTCATCTTCTGTATCAAGAACGCTCAGTCCGGTACCGACTGCGCGTCAGCTCTTATTGATTCCCCAGGATCTTCGCACCTCTGATCCCAGTTTCGCCAGCGAACTCTATGACGGTTATTTCGGCCTTGCCGGCACAGTCGCGCTTACAGGATCGGTTTCTCCGTTCACAGTTCAGCCGCCAAGCCTGCCTTGGCAGCGTGAGCTTTACGGGATGGGGTGGCTTCATAATATGGAAGCAGCCGGCGATCAGATTGCGCAGGAAAAGGCGCGTGCTCTAATCCTCGACTGGATCGAGCATAGCGGCGATGCGCCGCCGATAGCCTGGGAGCTTGACGTCGTTGCAAGGCGTGTTTCGTCGGTCTTGTCGCATGCCGGTTTTCTGCTGAGAGGCACGCAATCGAATTACTATCATTCGATCATGCGCATGCTGACCACCGAGCTGCATTATCTGACGGCGAATTATGGCGAAGCCTATCACACCGCCCCCCGATTGTTCGCACTGACCACGATCCTGCTTTCCGGCTTGTGCGTAAAAGAACATCAGAGCCTCCTTAACAGCTATCAGGGCGTGTTCCTTGCCGAGCTGGAACGACAGGTTTTCCAGGATGGCGGTCATATTTCGCGCAATCCGAGCACGCTGGTCGAGTTGCTGCTCGAATTGCTGCCGCTGAAACAGTGCTTTCTCGCGCGCAAGATGGAGACGCCGGAGCAACTGAACCGAGCCATTGGCCGGATGATGGGCATGATAAGGTTCATGCGTCTGGGGGACGGTTCGCTTGGCCGTTTCAACGGTATGGGCGCAACCAGGTCCGACCTCCTCGCCGCTGTGCTTGCCCATGCCGACGACGGCGTCATTCCGCAAGGATATGCAAAGGAGTCGGGCTATTGCCGGCTTGTGCGCGATCAGACGATAGTCATCGCGGATGTCGGCACGCCGCCGCCGGATTTTGCGAGCGCCAACGCGCATGCCGGCTATCTTTCATTCGAGATGACCACCGGCATCGAACCTCTGATCGTCAATTGCGGCGCGCCCCGTGATGAATTGACGGACTGGACCTATGCCGCGCGGGCGACGGCTGCGCATTCAACGCTCACCATAAACGATGAATCATCCTCCAAGCTCATCAAAAGAAAAACGGGCATGGGAGGTGAGGTTCACCTGTTGTCGGGCCCCTCGAACGTCACTACCGAACTGGCGCGCGATCGCAACGAGCTTCTAGTCAAAGCAACGCATGACGGCTTCGAGGAGAAATATGGCTATGTCCATCAGCGCAGATTGCGGCTGACTGGCGATGGCATGTCGGTGGAAGGCGTTGATCAGCTCACCCTTGCCCCACACAACCGGCATAACCCGAAAGACGGCGATACGTTCACGATTCGCTTCCACCTGCATCCACGCGTTTCCCCCAGCCTTCATGTGGAGGAAAACAGCGTCGGGCTGACGACGCCTGACGCACAGCTTTGGAAATTACGAGCGGCCGGCGCAAAGATCGGGATCGAGGAAAGTACGTTTCTGGCAGATCCGATCATACAGAAGCGCAGCATGCAGGTCGTCATGCGCGGGGAATGCGGGACCGGCAAACAGGTTGTCTGGTCAATACGCAGGATACAGACCAACGTCCGTGACCCGTCGAGAAGCGGCTATCGCGGCCCCCGCATTGTCGAGGACGAAAGCTGACCGCGACATAACGCTCGGTAGCCGGAGCGAGTTCGCTGTGGCATCCACGGACCATATTCCTAGCGCATCGGACCGAAAAGTGGACGCCGGTTTTCGGTCCGATGCGCATACAAACGGATAGAGCGCCGCCGCTGATTCCGGTGAAAAATCTGGCGCTCTAACGGCCGGCTGATCTCCGTTTTGCGGTCGAATACACTTAACTGAGGAACACGTAATGACGGCAAATCCGATCGTGAAACTTGCGTTGATTTCGGTATCAGACAAGACCGGCATAACCGAATTCGCCAAAGCGCTGGCCGAGCGCGGCGTGGGCCTGATTTCGACCGGCGGTACGGCCCGCAAACTGCGCGATGAGGGGCTGACGGTGCGTGACGTCGCCGATCTTACCGGCTTTCCAGAGATGCTCGATGGACGCGTGAAGACGCTTCACCCCGGCGTTCACGGCGGTTTGCTCGGCATTCGAGGCAACGCGGAACATTCCGCGGCGATGGCGGCTCATAACATTGAGAATATCGACCTGATCGCCATCAATCTCTATCCGTTCGAGCAGACGATCGCCCGCGGAGCGGATTTTGACGAGGCGATCGAGAATATCGACATCGGCGGACCGGCAATGATACGCGCCGCAGCCAAGAACCATGCCGGCGTTGCCGTGCTGACCGATCCGGAGGATTATGCATCCGTGCTGGCGGATATGGCGGCGAATGGCGGCGCGACTCTGATGGAGACGCGCAAACGTCTGGCGGCCAAGGCCTATGCGCGTACGGCGGCCTATGACGCCACGATCTCGAACTGGTTCGCGGCCCGGCTCGGCGAATCTGCTCCGACGCACTACTCGCTCCCCGGCGCATTGCGACAGACCTTGCGCTATGGCGAAAATCCGCACCAATCGGCAGCCTTTTACGTCAGCCCGCAAAATGGCCGCGTTCGCCCCGGCGTTGCGACGGCCAGGCAGGTGCAGGGAAAAGAGCTGAGCTACAATAATCTCAACGATACCGACGCAGCTTACGAGCTGGTTGCAGAATTCGATCCTGCCGCTTCCGCAGCGGTGGTTATCGTGAAGCACGCCAACCCTTGCGGCGTGGCGGTTGCGGCGTCTCCTTTCGACGCGTATCAGCTTGCGCTGCGCTGCGATCCGGTTAGCGCTTTTGGCGGCATCATAGCGCTCAATCGCGAGCTGGACGGCGAAACCGCGTGCGCGATTTCAGAGATTTTCACCGAGGTCATTATCGCCCCCGGCGCCACGCCGGAGGCGCAGGAAATACTGGCGAAAAAGAAAAACCTGCGTCTGTTGCTGGCCGGTAGCCTGCCGGATCCCGCTGAAACAGGCGCAACGCTGCGCACCCTTGCCGGCGGCTTTCTCATGCAGGAACGTGACAATGGTTCGCCGGATGGCCGCGATCTGAAAGTCGTCACCGAACGCGCGCCAACAGAGCAGGAAACGGCGGATATGAAATTCGCTTTCCGCGTTTGCAAGCATGTGAAATCCAACGCCATCGTTTTCGCGAAGGATGGCGCGACGGCCGGTATTGGCGCAGGTCAGATGAGCCGGGTCGATTCGGCGCGCATTGCCTCGTGGAAAGGACGGGAAGCGGCAGAAGCGGCTGGCCTTCCCGAAGCGCTGACCAGGGGATCGGTCGCGGCATCGGATGCGTTCTTTCCATTTCCGGACGGTCTGCTCGCGCTGGCCGATGCCGGGGCCACGG
Organism: Hyphomicrobiales bacterium; assembly: GCA_019634405.1. Classification (GTDB taxonomy): domain Bacteria; phylum Pseudomonadota; class Alphaproteobacteria; order Rhizobiales; family Rhodomicrobiaceae; genus JAHQVI01. The sequence goes on along the minus strand of JAHQVI010000179.1, from coordinate 2,777 downwards.
CGGTGATCCAGCCGGGCGGGTCGATGCGCGACGATGAAGTCATCGCGGCGGCGAATGAGCGCGGCCTTGCGATGATCCTGACCGGCATGCGCCATTTCCGGCATTAGAGCGCCGAATTGCCAATCGGATGTCGCCGCGGTGCTCGATTTCTATGTCCAAGCTTCTGACCGAAAAGCCGCCGGGAGGGCCTGTCGATTTCCTGGCGGCTTTACGGAAAGAGTGGAAGTTGCTTCAGGCCGGTGGTTTCCGGTAGATCGCACATCAGATTGAAATTCTGCAGAGCCTGACCAGCGGAGCCTTTAACCAGATTATCGATCGTAGCGATAACGATGGCGCGCCCCGGAACCCGATCTTCGAACACATTGATCAGGCAGTAATTGGAGCCGCGCACCATCTGGGTTGCAGGCAGGACGCCGGGAGCAGCGATGCGTATGAACGGCTTATCGTGATAGGCTTGGCCAAGGGCCGAACGCAAATCCTCGGCTGAAACGCCATCCTTCCGGCGGACATAGCATGTCACCAGTTCGCCGCGACTCATCGGGATCAGATGCGGCGTGAAGTTCAGAATGATCTTCTCGCCTGATGCGAGCCCGATTTCCTGCTCCATTTCCGGCGCATGGCGATGGCTTCCGACCGAATAGGGCGCAAGCCCCTCGCCCGCTTCGGCGAACAGCAGGTTTTGCTTGAGGCTCCGCCCCGCGCCGGTCGTGCCGGATTTTGCGTCAATAACGAGATCCCTGACGTCAATCAGCTGCGATTTGGCAAGCGGCAACAGCGCCATCAGCACGGCGGTCGGATAGCAGCCCGGGCAGGCGACCAGCCTGCTATCGGCGATCTGGGGCGCATAATGCTCGGACAGACCGTAGACGGCGTTTTTCAGAAGATGCTGAGCAATATGCTCGCGGCCATACCAGCGCTTGTAAGTCTCGACATCGCGAAGCCGGAAATCGGCGGACATATCGATGATTCGCAAATGCTCCGGCAGTTCGGCAATGAGATCCTGCGCAGTCCCGTGCGGCAGGCCGGAAAAAACAACGTCGCAAGACGACCAGTCCGCGTCCTCGGCCTTTACGAGATCCGGCCCATCGAGAAACGCCAGATGCGGGAACACCTGCGCAAGCGGCTTGCCTGCGTGAGACGACGCCGCCAGAACGGCGATCTCGATATTGGGATGGCCGGCAGCAAGACGGATCAGGTCCGCGCCTGTGTAACCAGACGCGCCAAGAACGCCGATGCGGATGCTGCCTGCCTTCATCATGATTAACGCTTCGAAAACTGGAAGCTGCGGCGGGCTTTCGCCTTACCGTATTTCTTACGCTCGACCACGCGGCTGTCACGCGTCAGGAAGCCAGCCTTTTTCAGCGTCGGGCGAAGCTCCGGCTCATACAACGTCAGAGCCTTCGAAAGCCCGTGACGGACGGCACCGGCCTGACCAGACAGACCACCGCCAGAGACAGTGCAGATAATGTCATATTGCGTTTTGCGGTCTGTCAGCACGAGCGGCTGCTTCAGGATCATCTGAAGAACGGGACGCGCGAAATACTTCTCGTGCTCCTTGCCGTTGACCGTGATGCGTCCCGCGCCGGGCTTGACCCATACGCGTGCAATCGCATCCTTACGCTTGCCGGTCGCATAGGAGCGGCCACGCTCGTCAAGCTTTTGAACGTGAACAGGCGCTGCTGGCGTATCCGGCGTTTCAGTGTTGTCGCCCAGCTCGCTCAAGGATTTCAATTCGGCCATCAGTTAACCCTTCCCAGATTCTTGGCGTTCAGCGCGCCGATATCGAGCGTTTCCGGCTGTTGCGCCTCATGAGGATGCCCCGGGCCTGCATAGATTTTGAGATTTTTCAATTGCTGGCGCGAGAGCGGACCGCCAGGCAGCATGCGCTGGACAGCTTTCTCCAGAACGCGCTCGGGATATTTGCCATCGAGGATCTTGTCCGCGGTGCGCTCCTTGATCCCGCCGGGATAGCCGGTATGCCAGTAATAGACCTTGTTCATGCGCTTATTGCCGGTGAATTTGACCTGCTCCGCATTGATCACGATGACATTGTCACCGCAGTCCATATGCGGGGTGAAACTTGGTTTGTGCTTGCCGCGCAGGCGGGTCGCGATCAGCGCGGCTAGGCGTCCGACCACAAGGCCCTTTGCATCGATCAGCACCCATTTTTTCTCGATATCCGAGGGTTTTGCCGAAAAGGTTTTCATACCTGTCTTCCATGTAAATCGCGCCCTACAAAGATTACAGGGCGCGCGAAACTCAGACTTGCGGGCGGAGTCTCAACTCCAATGCAATGCTGATTTGATTTATCCCAAGGATGAGAACGCGTCAAGCATCGCTTTTTGAAAATAATTAGCAAAAACAATGCCTTATAAATAAGGTATTATTTTACCTCAATGTTCGTCACATTCATACGCCTTTAGATCTCCATGAAATCGTTCAATTCATGCCGGAAATGATGGCTTCCTCATTATTTCACCATTATTTGAAGCAACCAAAATAGGGGTTGAACGCGCTTCACGTAATGGCAAACGATATGAGGGTGACATCATCATGCCGCAGACACGCTTTTTCAGACGCTTTGCGATGCTGCTGGCCACATTCGGTCTTGCAGTTTCGGTCCTGATTGCGGGCCAGCAGACATTATCTGCAAAAGACCTGATCCTGACGAAAAGGACGGTGGAGCTGTTTCTCGCCAGCTATCCGGACGTCAAGGTGATTGCGGAGCGACACGTCAAAAAGAAGGGCGATGACATATCCGGCGCGAGCGATCCACT
>JAHQVI010000178.1 GCA_019634405.1 Hyphomicrobiales bacterium | reverse complement strand
TGGACCGGCGTCGAGAAAGAAGTTCTCTATCTGTATTTCTCAAAAGGCGGTCACCTGACGCTTGACCCCACCATCAAGCAGCCCTGGGTTGACGCCCTTGCGCTCGATCATGGGGTTCTGGTCAAGGAAAAAGCTATCCCGCCGCTCGATCTGGATGCCTGGATCACAGAGGATTACCTGAAGGTCGCATATGAGGATCTGGGGATCGACTATGAAGCCGAAAAGGCGAAGATCGTTGATCCTCTGGAAGCCAATGCCGGGCTGCCAATGGAAATCTGGCATTCGCGCGACGGCATTTCAACCTACCCCGATCTGGCGTCTTTCCTCAAGGCTGTCTCCGAATTCCGGGCGACCGGCGCGAAGCTGAACGCTACCTATGTCTATGACGTCGAGACCGGACTGAAACTTTTTGGCAAGACGGCGTTCTATGTGAAATCGGCAGATGACGCGTTCGCGACATTCCTTCGCAAGGGTGAAGCGGAGAAATATGCAGCTAGCGTCAGCGGCGAAGTCATCACCTTTGAGGACGCCATTGAAGCATTTGCGGCAAGCAGCGGCTGACGCAGGCTGATCATGTCCGACCGGACTTAAGAAGATGGGTGGAAGGCGTAATTTTTGGGATGCCTCCACCTCATGATGGCGCGGAACGGTTTTGACAGAGGACCCTCGCATGACAGTCAACGCATCCCCGGCTAGCATAGTGATCGTCGATCCTGACGTAGACGCACCGGCGCAGCAGGAAATGTCCCCCGGACAGAAGCCGAACACGCCAGGGGCGTCTGCCGGTCACACCGACAAGATCGAAGACGACGCGTCTTCCGCGGTAAAATTTGCGCAAATGTCGTGGCTGGTTAGGTGGAGCATACGGCTTGGCGCACTCGGCGTCGGCGTCGTGATCTGGTTTGTAGCAGTTGAAACGAATTTCAATTTTTATATCAATTTCGAGAATGTTCCCGGGCCGGTCGAAGTCGTTTCATCCTTGCTGATCCATCTGGGGGGAAGCGAATTCTACATTCATATCGCCGTCAGTATGGAGCGTATTCTGATCGGTTATGCGCTGGCCTCATTTGTAGGAATTCTTGTCGGCCTGATAATGGGACGCTCAAAATTGGCGCATGATTTTATTATGCCCTATGTAGAGATTGTCCGCCCGATACCCGCAGTTGCCTGGATCCCGCTCGCCATTCTGATGTGGCCGACGGAGGAAAGCTCGATCATCTATATCACTTTTCTTGGCGCGCTGTTTCCCATTGTTCTCAATACGCTCCATGGCGTTGAGCAGACGCCCGAAGTTCTCGTCCGTGCCGCCCGGTCGCTCGGAGCAAGGCGTACACAGATCTTCCGGCATGTTGTTCTCCCGGCAGCCCTTCCCAGCATCGCCGCCGGTCTCGCAATCGGAATGGGGGTTTCCTGGTTTTCCCTGCTCGCCGGCGAAATTATTTCCGGCCAATACGGCATCGGTTACTTCACGTGGAATGCGTATTCTCTGATCAACTATCCCGACATCGTCGTCGGTATGCTCTGCATCGGCCTTCTCGGCACCGGATCGACTTATGCCGTCCGGCTGATGACAAGGCCATTTCTGAAATGGCAGGCGGAAACACAATGAGACGCACTCTGATAAATTGTACAGGCGCGATCGCAGCAAGATGGGGCGTATGGCTCGGTATTTCGCTGGGATGGCTCGTTGTCTACTATTCCGGGCTGTTGGTAGCGCTTGTTGTTCAGTTCGGTGACTGGCCGAATTATGTCACCTACTTCAACTGGCCGGAAAATGTCGCGCATATCTTCCGTTCAACGCCGTCGCTCACGGATGCGATTGCGATTTCCCGAGAAGAATGGCTGGTTGAAATCGGCTATCTCAACACGGATTTCGGCATGGGCATATCCGAATGGAGCCTGACGCTGGTGCCGGAAAAAATGCTCATGATGCTGATCATGGGCATGTTGCTCGCAACGATCTGGGCGCTTAACGCAGCTCGCACGCGCGTTTGCAGTTTTAGCGAAGGCGGCACGACAGTCACCGCAGCGGGCGCCGGCGCAGGGTTTGTCGCCTTGACCGGCGCAACAATGACCTGGGTGGTCTGTTGCGCTACGCCGTCCTGGATCGTGGGACTGACCATGCTGGGCATGAGCGTTGCCATGGCGGATTGGCTCGAACCTGTCGGAATCTGGCTGAATGTGATGGGTTTTGCCCTGCTGGCGACAACCGCTTTCATCATGGCTGCGCGCTTGAATTTTCCTGATCAACACGTTTCAAGCCAGTCGTCCGCGCCGCAATCCTTTGCGCAACAGAGTAGCTGAGGGAGATATTTATGAAGTTACCGAGTAAGGCTTGCCTTGTGCTCCTGATCATTTCGCTGATCATACCGGGGGCGGCCGTGGCCGGCCAGGGGGCGGCGGAAAAGATCGATCCGGGAAAGCCATTGAGCGAGTTTACGCTCACTGACCATATGGGCTCCAGCTTCACCAAAAATAATCTGACCGACAAATGGAGCCTGATATTGCTCGGCTTTACGCATTGTCCTGACATCTGTCCGTATACATTGCAAAATCTGACGCTCGTTCTCCAGGAAATGTCGATGCGCGTGCGGCCGGAAAACCTGCCGCAAGTCGTATTCATTGCCGTAGACCCGGCGCGGGACCGGGCGATCCTGAAGGACTATGTCGAGGCGTTCAGCGACGACTATATCGGCGCGACCGGCGATTGGGAGGAGATCGAAAAAGTGGTCGAGAGCGTGAATGGATTCGTTCGTGTCGAAGAGGAGGCCTATGCTCGCAACGACTATCAGGTCTATCACAGCGCGTTCGTTGCCGTTGTCGATCCGCAGGGCAATCTGGTTGCTCACCTCAATCCCCCCATGAACCCGTCCGCATCGACGGTTTTCCTGACCAATTTGATGCGTGAACATGCCAGGCAAATCAATTGAGGAGAGATCATCATGTATGCTGGAGTCAACGACCGTGGAGCGATCATCGCCGCGCTATATATTGCCATCGCATTTCTTTGTGCCCAGACCGCATACGCGGGAGAACATGGGATTACCGTTTCTGATGCGTGGGTGAGAATGGCGCCTCCTGTCTTGAAAACCCATGGCGGCTTTTTAACGCTGACCAATGATGGCGAAGAGTCAAAAGAACTGATCGGCGCAACCAGCAAGAATTACGGTGAGGTGCAGATCCACCTGTCGAAGATCATTGATGGCGTCTCCACGATGCAGCGGATGGAATCCGTTGAAGTGGCGGCTGGCAAGACGGTCGAATTCAAGCATGGAGGGCTACATCTGATGTTGATGTCGGCAAAAATTCCGCTGGAGGAAGGCTCGACTGTTCCGATTATGCTGAATTTCCGTTCCGGCGAAACCGTCCATGTCGAAGCGATGGTTATGACCATGGCGCCGGGTGGCGGACAGATGGAAGAGATGGACCATTCCGGTCATGACGGACATCATACGCATTAGTTGCAGACTCTTCATCTTTGCGCTTTGCGGAGCATTCGTACCCCAGTCGGCCAGCGCAAGCGGGCTGGGGTATGACGGCCCTCCGGCGCAGGAGATCTGCGCGCTCTGCCACAGCGTTGACGGCGTGAGCCGGATGAGTAAATTTCCACGGCTTGCCGGTCAGCGGGCGGAATATATCGAAAAGCAACTCGAAGATTTTCTATCGGGAGATCGCAGCAATGATGGCGGCCAAATGTCGGCCATTGTGACAGAGATAGAAACGGGGCAGTTCAAGGATGTCGCCGCCTATTTTTCTAGCTTGAAGCCGCCACCCCCGATCTCGCTGCAAGATGGGCGCAAAATAGCGCCTGAAATCGTTGCTTTGGTCGATCAGGGCGATGCGGCGCGCGCTATTCCTGCCTGCGCTTCGTGTCATTTTCCTCACCGGTCGGACACGCCGTCCGCGGAGAGCGAAAATGCGCCTTACCTGACCTCACAGCATGCAGATTATCTTGCCAAGCAGCTGCGGGACTTCCGATCAGGCGAACGCATCAACGACAAGGCCGGTATCATGACAACAATCGCCAACTCTCTTGAAGACAGCGAAATTGAGGAGTTGGCAACCTATCTGGCTTCACTGCCACGGACAGGCGAGCATGAGCGTTAAAACCAAACAGATCGGATGCGGTCCACGATATGCCAACCCTCCGCCCAAAGACAAACTGACAGAGGAAGCGTCCGCTGTTTTCTTGACCGAGGCCCTCTCCGAAATCAATGAAGGCGCGACATTTCTTGACCAGCTCTCACTCAATGAAATTAATTCGGTCCGGCGAATCGCATCCAAACTCACCTTCGATACCAATGAGACCGTTTTCCTGCAAGGCGACCATCACAAGGGCATTTATCTGATCGAATCCGGACGTGTTCGGACCTATTATGCCGGACCGTCCGGCCGTGAGATCACGCTTGCTTATTGGACGCCTGGCCATTTCATCGGGGGACCGGAGGTGTTTGGCGGCGGTTTTCATGTGTGGTCGGCAAATGCGATGGAGCCTTCACGTCTCTCATACCTTCCCGGCAATTCCGTGCGCCAGCTTGCAGTCAGCGTCCCCTCTTTCGCCATTTGCTTGATCGAGGGGCTGGTGGCGAAGGGCAAGTGTTATTCGGCGCTGGTTCAGATGCTGGGCACACGCTCAGCCGCCGAAAGGCTCGCCCAGCTACTGCTCATTCTGGCGAGCGTCGACGGCAAATCCGTAGGCGGACGGATGGCCGTCAACAGCCGCGTCACGCATGAGCAACTCGCCAGCATTGTCGGAGCGACGAGACAATGGGTGACGAGCATGCTCTCGAAGTTCCAAAGCCAGGGGCTGATCCGAATAGAAGACCGCACGATCGTAATTGTGAATGCGAACGGGTTGAATTAGAGCGCGTTCTAGCGAAACGGTCCCGGTTCGCCGCCCGGAAAGCTGGCAATGACGCCGCTTCAGCGCGCCAGACCTTTAGTCGATTACGATCGCCGCGCTCTATCTCTTTGTTTTAGTGTCGGATTTATCCGAAAACCGGCCAGTTGAAAATCGCCCGACGCGCTTCATTCATTGTGTATCATTTTAATGAAGCAGGCCTGTATCCGTTCACCCTTCTCGGATCCCGACCCAAATGGCGGCCAGGCGCTGCTGCGGGATCGTTACAAGCCTGCATCGGAAACCGGCATGGCGCGTTCAGTAGATTGTCAGGAATAGACGTTCTGCTTGAACGGGGACAGCTCCGCCCACATCACTCCCAGTTTGATGCCCGGGTCGTTCTGCATCACCTCCAATGCGCCCTGTTCCGAATCCGCGCGCAGGACAACAAGACCAAACGCTTTGATGTCTTTTTCCGTCGTGCGCCCTGCAAGCTGCACCACGCCCTTTTCGGTCATTTCCCGGATGTAGGAAAAATGTTTTTCGAGGACCTTCTCTTCTTCAGCTGTCGGGCCTTCGATCACCATCGCATCCCGCGTGGCGTGAGTCCGATAAAGGAAATTCGCTATTGTTGACATGGGTTGTGCCTTTCATGTGAAGGTTGGATGGGCTCGAAGACCTGTCTTCCAGCACCGGGAGAGGACGTGGAAGGTCGCTTGCGGGGGGTCTGCTTCCATAAACGCCGAGGCTGGCCGCGCGGTCATAATCGACGGCGTAGAGCCGGGCTTTCTTCAGGGAAACGGCCGTCTCGCGAAGAGTGATTGCGGCCGACAGGAGTTGAGATAGAACCTCGTCAATAACTTCGGTCGGGACTCCGTAGAAAAGGAAGTTGACCGGCAGCAGATTGTTTAAAAACAAAAGACTTTTCGTGTAATTTTTGTTTTCGCTTCGTGTAATGGTAAAAATATACCGTGATCCGAAATTCCGTCCCGACACGGCATCTCTTATCTCTTGTTTGGCGATAACCGCCGCATGACCGTCAATTTGCGTTTCGCTCACGCCATCGACCTGACTTGAAAGAAGCGTGTCGAGCCATGAGAGGATCTCAGGGAATTCATCCGTTTTCGAGGATCCGCTGGCCAGGAAGAGATCGCGCTTTGTCCCGTTGAGCAGCCAGTCGATGACGTCTTTGACCTGCAAAACCGGATGCCCGGGCGTAGGGCCGCCGGTGATGCCGATAATCAGATCAAGTTCTCGCACGCGCATTGTGTCGAACGCGTCATACGTCGCCATTTCGAGACAACCCGGGACCGCCGGACTTCGCGGGTCGGCGTGCCATGCCGGGGTTTCACGATCTGGGGGAGATGCATTGACTTTCAGATCGCAGCCGATCAGAGCCGTGCCGGCCATATCGAGACGATCCGTCAAATGCTTCATCAATCGTCGGCCGATATTGCCACGGCTTCCAAATACCAGCGCATTTCGGCGTTTCAGAACG
>JAHQVI010000177.1 GCA_019634405.1 Hyphomicrobiales bacterium | reverse complement strand
CAATAATCGTTGTATTTCCAGAGCTTGTTACGTTCCTTCCGAACCAGATGTGATGGGAAAGAACGGCCTATGGGAGGCGAGGACAGGCAATATTGTCGACAATAGCAGAGCATTCCAGCACTATTTCAACATGATTTTACATATGCAACAGCGGCTTCTCACTGATATTTTGCGGTGTCTATTGTCAGTTTTATTCAAATGAACATATTTCAAGCATGTAGTGTGAGCCGCTTTGAAGAAAGATGATACATGGCAGGGACGAAAAAAAAAACCGAGGACGCTTCATCCAAATCGACGCCGATCGTTTCCGCTTCGCATCTCGCCGATGCCAAGCAGGGTTGGCAGATGAGCGAGTTGGAATACGCGATGACTATGACATACAATGCCTTTTCCAGATGGATGATCCATTGCATGGATTCCGCCGGGTATAAGGATTTTAACCCGCTCGATATTTTGATATTGCACAACGTAAATCATCGTAAGAAGGAGAAGCGGCTTGCCGATATCTCCTTTATGTTGAACATTGATGATACGCATACCGTGAATTACGCCATCAAGAAATTGGTGAAGGCCGAACTTGTTACAGGCAGCAAGGTGGGTAAGGAAATTTTCTACCGCACGACCGAGCTTGGTCAGGAGACCTGCCGGAAATATGGCGAAATTCGAAAGGCCTGCCTGCTTTCAGCCGCAGAGGCGACGGACCGCGATTTCAACGAAATAAGCCATGTTGCCAAAGTTCTCAGAAGTCTGTCAGGGCTGTATGATCAGGCGTCACGTTCTGCGGCTTCATTTTGACATTCCGGCACTAAAACAATCCGTTAGCTGATTATATGTCGGTGAGCGCAAAAGCTGAGCTTCGCTGAAAGAACAGGGCAGCGCGCTGCTGTCCGTGACGAGTTGTGAGCGTCAATAAGATGGCAACAGCATTGCGGCAGGGCGGCGACACAAAATCGTGGACACGATTTACTGACCGCCCTACCGCAGTTTCTCATTGATGGACACGCACATCTTCGATGAGCAGGCGGTTAAGCGTCTCTGCTTCGACCAGCGTCATCAGCTCACGAACCAAAAGCTTGGCCTCAAGAAGCTGTGCCTTTCTGGCTTCCTTGGTCGTTGCCCCGTCACCCGTTTCCTTGACCCAATCCTGCACGTCTGAAAGCATTTGGCGCTTCTCCTGACGGGACAGGGCAAAGTCATGAACGAAAACCTTGTCCGCCCATTCTGCCGCTTCTTTAAGGGCAGGATCATCTGATTCCAGCGAACGCCTGATCCATGTATCAAGGTGCGCCTTTGCCTCACCGGTCCATTTTCTCTTGGATACTGCCAAAGTTTCCATCAAGGCCCGGGCTTCGGGAGACGCATCAGGATGAGGTCGAATTGGAGCAGTATGATCCGTCAGATATTTATTGAGCTTGCCGAATTCGGCTGTTCCTGCCGTGGCGGGAACATGAGGAATATCAAAGCCCCAACCAACCGCGACGCTTCTGTCGCTTCTGTCCTGAACCCTGCTGGGCGTGAAGCCGGACCGGCGCGGCAGCAAATCAAATATGCCCGTACGCCACCATTCCTTGGTCTCGATGAGCCTTGCGGAAGAGATCACTGGTATGGGCTTGTAATTTCGATAGAGCTTATATTCGCCATCCCAGACCGGGCCAGCGCGCTTGCCTTCGCCGCCATAGTGGTTCACGCCGCCACGGAACGCAATTTCGATAAAGCTCGCCTCCTGATCCGTCAGCCGCATCGGCTCGATACTCCAATATCCCGCTTTGCCCTCATAGCTTCCCAGATAGCTGATGTTCCGCCGGACAAACTGAATATCGCCGCCTATGATGAAGGGAACCGAAACGCCCATCCCAATGCCGCTCTCCGTCTGGGATGTGACCTTGACCTCCATCGGGCTGGCCATGACCCAGGGACGCATTGGATCGCCCTCGGGATCGTAAATAAGGTTTGGGCGGTCTCCATTGGGAAACAGCTTTTGATCATTCGGGTGAGCTTTATGGATGAAACCGGTTCCGTTCTCGTTATTGCGCCGCGAACTCCACTCCATATAGGCCTGACGCACGGGGATCGGGACCTTGAAGGAAATCGGCCATCCGAGAGTGGCTTTCACCAGGGTACCGGCGGCCACGCCGATGACTTCCTTGGTGGCCAATACGCTCGGGTGATCCTGGATCCACTGCGAGAGCGTCGAGCGATCGGTTCGGAAAACGGATTGCCAATCGACGCTGGGATCGGATACGCGCCACGCGCTGGCCTGATCGGCGGCCATCAGATCCAGCAGTTTTCTATATAGCTGCGCGTCAACCTGGCCGTCCAATTTTGGCATCTGCGTCGGCATGCCTTTGAGAAGCTCGCTTGCAACCTGCTTGACCGTCGGATACTGGGATTTGGCGAAGTTTTCCACGAAGTTTCGCAATGCACCCCATCTGGCTTCGAGAACCTTGGGATCCGCTACGCGTGTTTGTGCAGCAATGCGATCAGGGAGGGCGAATGAGCCCGGTTGCGCTTGCTCCACGGCTTCATAAAGCTGGATGAGCTTTTCGAATACAAGCGTATTCTGTTTCGTGCCGGGTTCAGGAATCTCCGCGGACAGGATCTTGTGAACTTCACCCGCCAGATTGCGAATATCGTCATCGGAAGAGTTTCTGAGCCGGTCAACCTGGCCATGGAGTTCAAGCCAGAGCGCTTCGGGAGAATAGGCGGCGAACATGTCCGCCAGATCGCGCCCCGAAGGCGAAAGCGCTTTATCGCCCATAAATGTCGGGTGGAGACGCAGCGCAAGACCCGACGTCCAGGCCGCCTCCGCGTCGGCCTTCAGGAGGGCAAGCAGCGCGGTCGCCTGCGCGTCGGTAACGGGTTTGCCGGATCGGGTTTGGCGAGACTTGAAGATGGACTCTGCAGCTTCCGCTAGCGCCTTGACATTGAGATCGGTCGACGCCAGCCCCTGTTGAATATAGTCTTTCGCTGCTTGTTGTCCCGCCTCTGTCCACTTTGCGTTGCCGTCATTTGTCAGGTTGCCGGCTGTCAAGGGGGAGGCCGAGTCGGGCGCCATGCGCGCGGTCCAATGCTCCGCCGTCAGATTGTTGGCTGTGTTCGTCAGTTGGGCGTCCAGCACGTTGAGGAGCGCAGCGCCGTTCTTTGATAACACGCCTTCCGTCTTGAACGCAGTGAACTTGCTCGACTGATCGGCGGTCAACAGAAATTGCAGGGCGTTTTTATGTAGTGCGGTAAACGGCATTTCGGCGCTTGCCGGTTGATCGTCGATCCTGAGAAGGACGTCGGCAAGCAGGTGGCGTGTCTGGATCGCCTTGTCGCGAATATTGGGATCAGCGGATTGGTCCGCCCAGGCGAGATAGTTTCTCACATGACCGGCAAAGTCATTTGTCCATGGTGAGGATTCGGCTGGCAGGCTTTGGCTGATATCGCGACCCAAGGCGGAAAGTTTGCCTCGTGCGCCTTGCGCATCAATGGAAATGCCGGGCGTGTTCCAACGGGTTTGCCCTTGCGTTACTGTCTGCGACCAGCGATAGGCCTTTTCAATCGACGGGCCGCTGCCGATCAGGCCATCATTCGCTGCTTCCTTGGCGCGGTCCCCGATCACATATTGGATTCGATTCAGCACATCGGGAAGTTCCATCCTGATAACGCGCGTCGTCACCCGTTTTCCCTGCACATTCAGTATGATCTGCGACCCTTCGGTGACGCCGTCAGGAAGGGGGAGATGGTAGACGCTGTCGACAAGATCGCCAGGCTGCGGATAGATGCCTCGAGGCCCCTGTCCCGTCGCCCGGTCGTAGGCGCGCGCCATGGTTTCGCTCAGAATATTCCCCGAACCAAATAATCTCCAGACCTGCGTATCGGCAGGCGAGGTCTGTTTCATTGTTCCGTCCGGTCTTTTGGTATCGATTGAGCCGAGCGGATTTTGTGCCTTCGCCTCCTGCGCGAAAGATCCGGAGATGCGCCACTCACCATTTGATCCCAGGACAAGAGACGGCATCGCGTCTTCAGCGGCGATTTCGCTTCGCGCCTGCTCACTCAACAGTTTCGTCTGTTCGGGGTTGCCGTCTACGCCTTTTTCTCTGACCAGTTGATTTGTGCGCTGCTGAACCCGTTCTTCAAAAACGGATTGCTCGGCCTGTTTCCAGTGCCGCTCGGTAACCGTCCCCTCGCCGCCTTCCTGTTGCCAGATCTCCTTGGCCTTCTGCTCGATACGGACCATGATCGGATCGTCGGCATTTTCATGGCCGAGAAGGATCTCGTTTTCGGCGCGGCGCCAGAATTGGAAGCCTTTGCCTTCCGGCTGTCCGGCGGCGTGGAAGAGCTCTTCTGCGCGAGTGGCGATTTTAGGCATTTGCGCCTGTATCTCGTCCATGGCCTGTTTCATGTAAGTTACGGTGTTGGCCGGGCTTCCATCTTCACCGGCCGGCCGGCCGTCTTCGCGCCACATCTGCAGGGATCGCGCCTCGATCCAGCCCTTGATGCTGTCAATTTCAGCCTGAGCCTGGTTCCAGTTGGCCTCCGATTGTCCCTCAGGTTTGCCGGCGCGCTCCCAGATGTAATAGGCGCGTTCTTCGACCAATGGCTTCAAGCTGTAAACATCCTCTTTAGCTTGCCTCCAGAAGACTTCCCCCTGTCCGTCAGGCTTGCCGGATTGTTCCCAGAGAAGCCGGGCGCGTTCACGGATCAATGGCTCAAGTCCCAGAACACGGTTCTTCGCCTGCTGCATGTAACCGCTTTCTTCACCCGCAGGCTTGTCGGCAGCGTTCCAAAGCTTTGTTCCTAAATCGTGGATTTGTGTGTCAACGAAGCCCTTATCCGGCTTTTGCTGCAGCCTAAACAGCTGCGAGTTGGGCTGCGCAGCCATGTGAGTCAGTGTGCCGGGGGCAATGCCGATCGTTGCGCCATAGGCTTACAGAGCATTGAGATGGCGGCCGTCAATGACATATGCGCGGCCTTCTTCAATGGCGAAGTTGGAGACGCCGCCAATCAGGGCCTGTGTCCGTATTGTTGGGGAAAAGCGGCCCGCCACAGCGCCGGTAAATGGAGCGGCAACCATATAAAACGCCTGATTGCGTAGCTCATGCCCGAGGATTTCGGCGCCTTCGCGGGTCGTAAGCGCCCCGCTCGCGCCCAGTTGGAAGCCTGTATTCATCATATGACCGGCGGACGCGACCCCCTGATTGCCCGTAAGGCCGCCCATGGTCGAAACCATACGTAGAGCCAGTGAATTTTTGGTGTTCTGGATGGCGATAGCGGCCATCGCATCCGAGGACAGGCTGGCCGGAGCGACCTGGAGCCCGCCCAATCCGATCCGCGGCGCAAGCCCTCCTGGCAAGCGGCTGGCGACATATGGAAGGCCACGCGCGGCAAGGAAGGTGGAAGCCTTGCCCATGATGACGATGCTGCCGGCCGCGGTGAAGGACGAGATTCCGTCGACGACTGTATCGACTGCGGCCATTTTTATCTCCGCGCCGGAAAGATCGCCCTGAAACCCTTCTATCGCGGCTCCAACGAGGGAGAGATGTCCATCCGCCGACGACTCGCCGCCACTCAACTCCGCTGTGACATCATCCGCAGTGCTCCAAACCTGATAGGTGCCGAAACCGGCGGCCGCACCCAGTGCGACATTGCCGCCAGTCCCCACCGTAACCACAATGCCGACCATCGTTGCGGTGACAGCTGTCAATTTCAGTCGAACTGTGCACCGTAATTTCAGTTACATAGTGCACCATTCAGCGTACGTCATCTAATCCCATGGCCTCTCAATCGCCTGCCGCTTAGCGGCTAGGGCGATTGAGAGGCCATGGT
>JAHQVI010000176.1 GCA_019634405.1 Hyphomicrobiales bacterium | reverse complement strand
GATCCGGTATCCGAGCCCTTCGGTCGAAGCGATCGCCTCGGCCGATACGAGGAAGATCCAGGCCGGAACAAGCCCAAGCCGTATCGCCTGAAACAGCTTGGGCAGGATCTGCGGAACGACGACGCGGATGATCAGCTGCCAGGTTGATGCGCCAAGCGTCTGAGCCTTTATTATCAGCTCGCTCGGGAGTTCGCTGACGCTCTGCGCGGTCGATCGTATCATAATGAGCGCCGTTCCGATTACGATCAGCATGATCTTCGATGTCTCGCCCAGACCGAAGACAATGAACAGGATCGGCAGGATGGTGATGGGCGGGATAAGGGAAAGCGTGGCGACGAAGGAAGCAAGAAAGCTCCGCATTTTCGGGATCAGACCGATCGGGATGCCGATGAACAGCGCAAGCAGCGCCGAGACGCCCATCCCTGCGCCGAGGCGCTGGAGGCTTGCGGCGGTGTCAGTCCATAAAAGATAGTTGCCGGAACGGCGGTCGGGCTCGGCCGCGAGCCGCCAGAACGCTTCGCCCATCGATTGAAAGGACGGCAGAAGCTTGTCGGCGGGGTTGGCTTCGAGCCTGATCTGGCTAGCTATGCTGTAGGTAATGATAAGTGCGATAAAGGGTATTGCGGCCAGCAAGATCTGTACTGGCGGCGAAGCTTTCTGATTGATCAGACGCACAATCCGAACTCCTCCCTGCCTTCGTGATTTGCCTCACCCGGCGCGATCGGGCGCCAGGTGAATGCGGTCAAATGGTCTGCGCCGTGAGTGAATTCCCTACTCGGCGCCGCTTACACTACAGGGCGCCGTCAGCCGCCATTTCCATGTAGGTGGTGTCATAATGGAGCTTGACGTTGTTTTCGTCACCGGTGGTGACGCCGCCCGGATAGGCAACGCCGACATAATCAGCGCTGGGAGCGCCTTCGCCAAGAATTCCGTGCTCGAAAAGGAATTCGGCGACGAATGTCATCGTCTTTGGCAGCGCTTCGCTCTTGGTGAATTTGACGGCTTCAGCGGGCGTATAGAACATTTGGGTCGTGGCCAGCTGCGCGTCGTAGCCTGCCAGATCCGTGCCCGATGCCTTCGCCATCGCAGTGCGCGCTTCCTTGCCAGCGTCGTCGTCTTTCGACATTATATCCATCATTTCGTACCACGCACCGACGAGCGCCTTGCCGAAATCCGGGTTGTCCTTCAGCGTCTCGGTGTTGACCATCATGGCGTCAATGATTTCGCCGGGAATCGCCCCGGAGTCGAAGACGGGCGAGGAGTCCGGCATTCCAGCGATTTCGGAGAGCAGCGGGTTCCAGGTCACGACGGACGTCACGTCGGGCGTGCTATAGGCGGCGATCATGTCGGCGTCCGATGTGTTGACGACCGTGATGTCCTTTTCGGTAAGGCCGACTGTGTCAAGCGCGCGGGCCAGCAGATAATGCGACACGGACAGCTCAACCAGATTAACGCTCTGGCCCTTAATGTCCTCAAGCTTGTCCTTGCCTTTCAGCACGATGCCGTCATTGCCGTTGGAATAGTCGCCTACAATGAGCGCGGTCGTATCGATGCCGCCGCCTGCCGGGATCGAAAGCGCGTCCATATTGGTCATGGAGCAACCGTCATATGCACCGGCCGTGTACTGATTGATCGATTCGACATAATCGTTGATCTGAACGATCTCGACCAAGATGCCGTATTTGTCGGCCCATTTCTTCATCAGGCCGCTTTCCTGGATCTGCCCCCACGGCATCCAGCCGACATAGATCGACCAGCAGACCTTGAACTCCTTCTTGGCCTCGGCCTGGGCGGTCGTTATCTGTAGCAGTAGCGAAAATGCGAATAGAGCGGCAATTGCACGTCTCATCATGGCTCGGTTCCTCTCAAAGCGTTTCTGCGATTCCCTGAAGGAACCGCACATGCTCTGTCCACCGAGCGCAATTCGGGAGGAGTTTGCGCTCGGCAAACTGTGCAGTGACCTCCCGGGATTTTGTCCCGCCGTGGCTCCGGCCCCGGCGCAATGCGCGTGCATTCGAACACGGACAGTTGCGCCGGCTTGATATATCCCTCGCCGGAGTGCATCTCTCGGACCAGCACCGCAAAATTGCGGCCGGAACCCTAGACGCGCTGCACATGAATGACACAAGCAAGACCCGTGCCACCGGCTGGGAAACGGCTTAGCCGGAGATTATTTTAGCCGGAATACCGACCGCCGTGGCGTTGTCAGGAATATCATGGAGAACAACCGCGTTTGCACCGATCTTGGCGTGATGTCCGATGTGAACGCCGCCAAGAATCTTTGCTCCGGCGCCGATATCGACATGGCCGCCGATCCTGGGGACGCCATTTCCTTGCGTTCCGATTGTCACCTGCTGAAAAATGAGGCAGTTGACACCGATTTTGGCATCAGAGTGAATAACGATCCCGTTCGGGTGAGGGATGCGGAGACCGCCACCGATATCACAATTTAAGGGTACGTCCGCACCTGTTACGGTGCTCCAGAAGCGATGCCGGAGCACCAGAAATTTTCGCATCAGCGCAGCATAGGGCCCGGTTTTCCCGCTCCAATGCTGATACCGCCTTAATGACAGAAGAAGCTTGCGGCCGGGATCCCATATGCCGGTCGATTTTTCGCGGCTCCAATCAGGATATTCCGAACTGACGGATTCGGCGTGAATGAAATTGTCCATTGAAAGATCTCGGCAATGCGGTTCGGATGCGCCAATCCCGGTAATAATTATGCTTTGATATATGAATAAAAATATACAGGCGAAAACCTCCAGGGACAGTATGAGCCCTGGAAGTTTTGCTCTTTTGAAAACTTATGCGGCAGCGAACATCTGTTCGACATATTCCCAGTTGATGAGGTTGTCGAACCAGGCTTCGAGATATTTCGGGCGCGCATTGCGGTAATCGATGTAATAGGAATGTTCCCACACATCGCAGCCGAGCAGCGGTTTTGCGCCATGAACCAGCGGGTTTTCGCCGTTCGGCGTCTTCATGACTTCCAGCTTGCCGTCTTTCATCGCCAGCCAGCACCAGCCCGAGCCGAACTGGCCCTTGCCTGCTTCGACAAAAGCGTCACGGAACTTGTCGAAGCCGCCAAGATCGCTGTCGATGCGCGATTGCAGGCTGCCCGGAATTTTCGTTCCGCCGCCGCCGGGCTTCATCCATTTCCAGAAGTGAATGTGATTATAATGCTGGGCCGCATTGTTGAAAAGCGGCTGATTCTTGCCATAAGAGCCGGTCACGACTTCTTCGAGGGCATTGCCTTCAAGCCCTGACCCGACCAGCAGCTTGTTACCGGTCTCCACATAGGTGTTGTGGTGTTTGTCGTGGTGAAACTCCAGCGTTTCCGCAGACATATATGGCTGCAACGCATCATAGGCATAAGGAAGTTCTGGGAGTTCGAATGACACGGTATTCTCCTTGAAGCTGCGCACATTGACGTTCCGCGAAACGTAATCGCAGTTGCGGTAAGGTGCAAGCGGGGAGAATAGGGGAGAGTGGGGGTATGAAGTCCCTGAACCGCATACCCCCGGGGATGTTGCCGAGGAAAGTCTGTTTGGATGACACAGGGATTTGACATATAAGAGATTGGCGTCGATAGCCTGAACCGATCCTGAACAGGGCGCTCAGCATCGAGGCCATTCGGTGGACAAGCCGCGATGCCGGCCGCAGCTCACGCCTCCGGATTCACTTGATCAGGGCCTGAAGTGTTTTGAATTCAGGCGTTCTGGCTCGCTCCAGCCACTCGAAAATGACCATTTCGGTATCTGCGATGAATGCCCCGGTTTTATCCATCCGCCGCATGGCAAGCGCCTTGCTGTCTTCCGACCGTGATCCCGTAGCGTCGGCAATCACGAAGACTTCGAAGCCGTCAGTGATGAGATCGAGGACCGTGTGCATGACGCAGATATGGGCTTCGATGCCCGCGACGATGATCTGGCCGCGGCCATTGTCACGATGATCCTGCAGGTGATGTTGCAGCCTGTCGTCTTTCATGCATGAAAAATGTAGCTTTTCACAGAATGTTGCGCTGCCGGGAAGAACGCTCTTCAAAGGCGCGACTGTCGACCCCAACCCTTTGGGATATTGTTCCGATACAGTAATCGGTACATTCATAAAGCCTGCGGCCTGTATTAGGCGTGAAGAATTATCGATAATATTTTGCTTTGATGTAATGGGGTTAAGTACTTTATCTTGTATATCTATAATCAATAGCTGCGACATTTTGGATTTCATACGCGTCATGATATTCGTCTTTCATTCTGGTCGCGCTGCGGGCATGAAACAGGGAATCAATATTATTGCAAAAACCTGTTTCTCGAAAGCGAAACCGGCTGATTGTATACTTGCGGCAAAGCGGGTTCGATTGAGATGTGAACCGGGAAAAGCGCAAACCGACCGACGCGATACTTGATTTTAGGCGCAGCGGCAGCCAATCTCGCGCGAAACGTTCCGGACGTGTGATGTCGAATACATCCAATAGCCCAATCCTCGGATGATCAAATGAATTTTGCAAAGGCACTGAAAGCGTCGGCTTCCAAGGAGGATCGGCAGAAACAGCGCAAGAGTTCTGAGAAAGACGATGCTACGGCAAAACGCGCGATTGCGACCTATGATCTGGTTTTGGCCAGCGAATCGCCCCGCCGTCTCGCATTGCTTGAGCAGATCGGCATCGAGCCGACGGCGCTTCGTCCGGCTTCGATCGACGAGACGCCAAAAAAAGGCGAGCGCCCGCGCAGTCTGGCCCAGCGTCTCGCGCAGGCCAAGGCCATGGCATCCTATGAGCGCATCCGGGACGAAGACCGGCTAAAAAATGCGTTTGTCCTGGCGGCGGATACGGTGGTGTCGGTCGGACGTCTGTCGATCGGCAAGCCGGAATATCTGGATGAAGCGGCCAATGCGCTGGCGGCCCTGTCGGGACGCACCCACAAGGTCTATACGGCAGTTTGCCTTGTCACGCCCGAGGGACGAAGCCGCATGCGAACCGTGGAAACCCGTGTGCGCCTGAAACGGTTGAACCGGCAGGAAATCGAAAGCTATCTCGCTTGCGGCGAATGGCGCGGCAAGGCTGGCGGTTATGCGATCCAGGGAATTGCGGGAGCCTTCGTGCAGAAGATTGTCGGTTCCTATTCAAATGTGGTCGGGCTGCCGCTCATCGAGGTCGTCGGTCTTTTGGTGGGTGAGGGATTCCCTGTTTATTTCAATTGGTTGAACCGTGCGGAAGTCGATGCCTGAATCAAGTAACGACAATGATCCGGCCGAGGCGAAATCTGTCGGGACCTGCGCGATCTGTGGGAACCCGCGGAGCGAGGCCTATCGTCCGTTCTGTTCGAAGCGCTGCGCAGATGCCGATCTTGGCCGCTGGCTGAAAGGCGATTACGCGATTCCTGTCATGGAAGATGATGACGAAGATGGCGCCACCGCAGGGCGATTGCCGCCGGAAATGCCAAACGATCCGGAAGGCGGGGGACCTTTTTGACCGGGGCGGGTCTGCAAGCGCTGTCCAATCAGGATTGAGCGAGGGAATGTTTCGTCTTACATCCGACATCTGTATGTGACAGGGTGAGCCCGCCTTGGCGATTGCGCGTTGCGTCCACATTTAAAAAAAACAGACCCTGCAGCAGTTGGTTCTTCAGCCTGCATATTGGGGATGCTATTCTTGGATCATCATAAAATCGTGAATTGATCGCAGAAACGATGAACACCAGTTCCCCAGAAACTTTGTATTCAGCTAAACGCGTGCTTACTTAGAGGGGCCAATATGAGTTCAGTTAACCTCAACCGACGTCGTTTTCTTGCCACGAGCAGCGCTGCTATTGCAACCGCGGCAGCCGGGATGTCCGGCATGATCCTGCCCTCCCATGCGCAAGGACTTGTTGCTACGCGGTCAATGCGCGGCGGCTCCAATAACTACATTCCAGGTGCACCGGTCGTTAAGCGCATTGGCGGCGGAGGATTCTGGATGAGCGGGACGGTGCTGCGCGCCGGCGATGGCGCTCCGCTGGCCGGTACGCGCATTCAAATCTGGGCGCATACAACGGAAGGTTACGAAAGTGATCCGGAAAGTCACGGCGCGACACTGACCGACGAAAACGGTGTGTTTCGGCTTGAGATGCCGCAGATCGTTCCAGCCTTTGGACAGCCCCATGGTCACCTGGCCTATGATGGCGATAAGTATGAAACCGTTTTTCTGCGCCCAGTAATGGCAAGTTCAAAGGACACAAGTCTGGAGGCGCACTTCGTTCTCAAGCCGGTCTGACCCAAGTTGAGCGCAAACCGGATAAAAGTGGTTCGGATGTTGATCATATGGGCTGTTGTTGCGGCTGCGATCATCCTCCCGGTCGCGCTTGCCGCGACCAGTTCGCTGCTCGCCTGGCGTGACCCTGTTTATATTACAGCCGGATTTGCAGGGGTTATCGCTCTTGCCCTATTGCTTGTTCAGCCCATGCTGATTGGGGGATATCTGCCAGGAATCAAGGCGCGCTTATTGCGGCTTTCACACCGTTGGGTTGGCGCATTGCTCGTAATTGCCGTGGTGGTTCATGTCGGCGGCCTTTGGATCACGAGCCCGCCGGATGTCATTGACGCTCTGCTCTTCGTATCACCGACGCCATTTTCCAACTGGGGCGTGATTGCTATGTGGGCGCTCTTTGCGACGGCTCTTTTGGCGATGTTTCGCCGAAGATTACAGTTGCGTCCGCAGAGTTGGCGGGTTGCTCATAGTCTTCTGGCGATCGTGATCGTTATTGGTACGATCATTCATGCATTGCTGATTGAAGGAACGATGGAAACCATTTCGAAGGCCGCTCTGTGCGTATTGGCCGGTGTTGCCACCGTCAAAGTCATGCTTGACCTCAATGTGTGGACCAGTCTGCGGGCGTTGCGCAAACGAACAGAGCCGCGCTAGGCTCAAGACTCAATCAAATCCAGTAAGCGAGCAGAGTTGCGAGCGCGACAGCTGATAGGAAATTTCTGCCCAGCTTGTCGTATCGGGTCGCGATCCGTTGAAAATCCTTCAGCCGACAGAAGGCATTCTCGATGAG
>JAHQVI010000175.1 GCA_019634405.1 Hyphomicrobiales bacterium | reverse complement strand
TCCTGAAGGCGGCCGCATGTCGAACAATTGAAGGCCTATCGCAAACAATCGGAAACGCGATTGACCAGATCAAACCAACCGAATGCCAGAACTACTTTAATGCCGCCGGATATGACCCGGTATGACGTCAAAACGTTCTAACCATCAGCATGCTGATCGCCTGATCGCCTGATCGCCTGATTTCCGGTGAAATTGTCTGGCGGCATAAGGCTCAATACAGCTTTCAGCATGTACATGTCGTCAACGCCATCAGCGCGGAGAAATTCGATCATGTTTGCCTCTCCGCGCAAATCTACTTTGACGACTGCGCTTTCGTCATTCTACTCAGGAACCGGGGCGTCCGGCCGAAGCAGTCCGGCGCTCTTCAGATCGCTCCAAAGGGCAGTGGGGAGCTTGCGGGAAAACAGCGCAACATTCATCTCGACCTCTGCCGCGCTCACGGCTCCGGGAATGACCGTCCGAATGGCGGGATGGCTCATGACGAATTGCAGCGCCGCTTCGATCAGTGTGACGCCATGCGCCTTGCAGACATCCTCGATCTTTCCGACATGTTCCAGAACATGCCGCGGCGCGGGTCCGTAATTATAGCGCGCGCCTTCGACAGGGCCTGTCGCCAGAATGCCTGAATTATACGGTCCGCCGAGGATGATCCCAACGTCGCGCTTCTCACAGAGGGGCAGAAAACTGTCCAGCGGCTCCTGTTCGAGAAGCGTATACCGCCCGGCGAGCAGGAAGCAGTCGAATTCGCCAAGCCCAAGCAGCTTTTCGCAAACCTGCCATTCATTGAGGCCCGCGCCGATCGCCTTGATGACACCGGCGGATTTCATCTCCTCCAGCGCGCGGTAGCCGCCGTCGTCGAACAGCTCGCGCACCCTGGCGTCGCTTGCCTCGCGGGTGCCATGCGTGAAAATGTCGACATCGTGCACTAGCAAGATATCGATCTGGTCGACGCCAAGACGTTTCAGGCTGTCTTCATGGCTTCGCATGACGCCGTCATAGGTGTAGTCATAAACGACGCGCTCATTTGGGATATCAAGGAAATTATAGGTGACAACCTCGTCCGGCGGGCAGGGTTCGAACAGGCGTCCGATCTTGGTGGACAAGCTTATGTTTTCGCGCCCAAAGCGTGCAATCGCCTCGCCGAAACGCTGTTCGGAGCGGCCGAAACCGTAGAAAGGCGCGGTATCGAAATAGCGGATGCCTGCATCGAAAGCAGCCTGCAGGGTTGCCTGCGCCTCGGGCTCTTCAGTCCGGCGAAAATGATTGCCGAGCGGCGCGCCACCCAACCCCATGCGGGTCAGCTCGACAGGTTGAGACAATGTGCTGCGTAACGTGACCTTGTCGGATACGTTCATACCGGTTTCAATCCCTTGGCTCATAGCTTGTGTGTGCTTCACCCGGGATACATCGAAAGTCCCGGATGAAGCCGTTTGTATCGCGTTTGCCCGCAAGTTAATCAATCATAGAGAACGGCAGCGATTTCCGGATCGTCCATATTGGACTTGTCGAACCAGTAGAAGCCGGTGTCGATTTCCGTTGGAACCTCTTCGCCTTTCGCAGCGGCCACAGCGGCTTTTACGGTTTCATATCCGATGCCGACGGGGTTCTGGGTGATCGCGCCCGCCATCACGCCATCGCGGATCGCCTGCAACTGCTGCGTTCCGGAATCGTAGCCGATGATGACGATTTCCTTGCGATCCATCTCGGTTACGCCATTGACGACGCCGATTGCAGAGCCTTCATTCGCGCCGAACATGCCTTTCAGAGCCGGGTTGGCCTGAAGGATCGACTTGGTGATCTCGGTCGATTTCAGATGGTCGCCCGCGCCGTACTGGACTGTGACGACTTCGATGCCGGGATGCTTCTCTTTCATCTGGTTGACGAAGCCGTCGACGCGGTCGATGCCGGTGCGGCTGGTCTGGTCATGGGCGATCACGGCGACCTTGCCGGCCCCCCCGATGAGTTCGGCCATCTTGTCCGCGGCCAGGGCGGCGGCTGCGACATTGTCGGTTGCCGCCGTGGTTTTCGGTATGTCGCTGTCAACGCCTGAGTCGAAAGCGATAACCGGAATACCGGCTTCCTGCGCTTCTTTCAGAATCGGGATTGCAGCCTGGCTGTCGAGGGCGGCGAAGCCCAGCGCGGCCGGTTTCTTGGCGAGTGCGGCGGATAACATGTCGATCTGGCGGTCGACCATGGTTTCATTATCCGGCCCTTCGAAGGTAACCTCCACGTTGAACTCGGCAGCGGCCTTGTCGGCGCCAGCCTTCACAGCCTGCCAAAACTGATGCTGGAAACCTTTCGAAATCAGCGGGATATAGACCTTGTCTTCCGCTGTGGCCGGTATGCTCGCGGCGATGAAGACGGCGGCGCCAAGAGCGCCGATCAGTGTGCGTCTGGTAAACATGGAACCTCCCTATTATGGTTATGACGTCTTGAAATTATTGTTGTTTAAGTAATGGTCTCCGTTTCCTCTGTTTTGAAATCAGCTCGTCCGTCTCTTGCGCAGCATGTCGGCGTAAACGGCGAGAATGATGATCGCGCCGGTAACGACGGTTTGCCATTCCTGCTCGACGGAAAGAATGCGCAATCCGTTCGTCAGCACCGACATGATCAGTGCGCCGATTAATGTGCCCATGATCGTCCCGCGTCCGCCGGCCAGCGATGTGCCGCCAATGACGACCGCGGCGATGGCTTCCAGCTCATAGCCAAGCCCGAGCGCCGGTTGCGCGGAATTGAGACGGGAGGCGATGAGCAGGCCCGCTATGCCGCAGATCCCGCCCGCAAGCGCGTAAATGGCCATTTTCCAGGCATCCGTATTGACGCCGGACAGCCGCACGGCTTCCTCGTTGGAGCCAAGCGCGAATGTATAGCGGCCGAGAATGGTGCGCCCCAGAATATAGCTTGTTGCAATCGCCACTATGAAGAGAATCAGCACGCCATTCGGGATTGGCAGTCCTGGAATGATGGTCTCAACGATAGAACCGCGCGAAATATCGGTGAATCCCGGCGTGTCGTTGAAATAGATCGGACGTGTGCCGGAAATGACGAGCGACAGCCCCTTGAGCATCAGCATCATGCCGAGCGTCGCGATAAAGGGCGGGATCTTCATCTTGGCGACGAATGTCCCCGAAGCCAGTCCGCACAGCGTCCCCGCGGCAATCGCTGCGACAATCCCGACAGGAAGCGGCAGGCCCCAATAGGTGAGCACAACGCCGGCGATGACCGAGCAGAAGGTCATCAGCGTACCGACAGACAGGTCGATACCGCCCGTAATGATGACGAGCGTCACACCAATCGCGAGAACGCCATTGACCGAGGTGGCCTGCAATATGGCGATAATGTTCGACATCTGCATGAAGTTCGGCGAGGCGAGCGTAAAGCCGATCAGCAATGCGATCAGGCTGGCGAAGGCAAGCAGCTTTTGATGTGCGCCAGAGCTGAACAGACGTGCGGCGATTCCCGGTGGCGGGGCGGCTTCGGCTGTGCTCATCAGGCGGCTCCCAGTGGTTGCGTGACGCTCTCACGCAATGTTGCAAGATGCATGATTTCTTCCTGGCTCGTTCCTGCGCCGCCCGGGAGTATGCCTGTGAGCCGGCCTTCGCACATCACCGCAATCCGATGGCTGAGGCGCAGCACCTCCGGCAGTTCGGACGAGATCACGATGATTGCCTTTCCCTGTTCCGCGAGGCTGTGCAACAGCTTGTAGATCTCGCTCTTTGCGCCCACATCGATGCCGCGCGTCGGTTCGTCGAAAATCAGAATGTCGCAATCGCGCAGCAGCCATTTGGCTATGACCACCTTCTGCTGGTTGCCGCCGGAGAGCAGACGGACTTCTTGCGTGTCGGATGGCGTCCGGATTGTGAGCTGGTCAATATATCGCTGCGCCGCTTGGCGCATACCGGCTTCATCGAGTGCGCCAATCGTGCTGATAAAGCGATCAAGGCTTGCCATCGCGATGTTGGAGCGAACATTCATGCCGGTGGCGAGGCCGAAATGCTTGCGGTCTTCCGAAAGGTAGCCGATCCCGGCGCGGACGGCGTCGCCGGGGCTGCGGATCGGGCAGAGCTTGCCATGAACGTGAATTTCGCCGGAATCGAGCGGGTCGGCCCCGAAGACCGCACGCGCAACTTCCGTTCGGCCAGCGCCCATCAATCCCGCAAAGCCAAGGATCTCGCCTCGTTTGACCGAAAAGCTGACATCCCTGATTTCGCGTTCGCGGCTAAGCCCGCGGGCTTCGAGCGCGACAGGCGCATCGCCAAGCTCGGGAACCACGACGGCGGCGTCAGTCAGAGCGCGGCCGACCATCATGGAAATAATTTCGCTCACGGGCGTTTCGGCGGCGGAAACCGTGCCGACATATTGCCCGTCGCGCATGACAGTCACGCGGTCCGCGATGCGCTTCAACTCGTCCATCTTGTGCGAAATATAGATAATCCCGACGCGTTCCGACTTGAGCCGCCGGATGATGATGAACAGCTCTTCGATCTCGGCATTGTTCAGCGCGGCAGTCGGTTCGTCCATGATCAGCACGCGCGAATTGAAGGACAGCGCCTTGGCGATCTCGACCATCTGCTGTTTAGCGATTGGCAGCGTGCCAACGATTGTTCGCGGGTCGAGCGAAAGGTTCATGGATTTGAAGATTTCCGCCGTCTTGCGGTTGAGCGCGGCTTCGTCCAGCCTGCCAAAGGAAAAACGCGGCTCGCGGCCGATAAAAATATTTTGCGCAACGGTCAGATCATTCATCAGGCTGAGTTCCTGATGAATGATGTTGACGCCAAGATCCTGCGCCTCGCGCGGGCTCCCGATTTCAACCGCTTGGCCGTCGATCAGGATTTGCCCGCCGTTTTTGCTGTAGATCCCCGCGAGGATCTTCATAAGGGTTGATTTGCCCGCGCCATTCTCGCCCATCAGCGCATGGACTTCTCCCGGCAGTAGCCCGAAACTCACATCCGCCAGCGCATGAACACCCGGGAAATGCTTTACGATCCCCTTCATGGCAATGATCGGTTTCATCATCGCCTCGTCCTCAGACGGCCATCGGCGTAACCGGCACAGTCTTCCATCCGCCTTGAAAGCGCATAAACGATTTCCTCCCGCGAAATCGGACCGTTAGTTAAGGTTATCCGGCAGTCTGACGCTGCTCTTTAATTTTATAGGCAAATTTGGTATCTATATAAACATGAAGCTATAACGTTATCGATAGTTATCCTACTTAAGGATGAAGGAGAGCGTTTGCGAGGGGAAGATTATATTCGCCAACGGACGGGAGATCAGTACAAAAATTCTCACACAATGTGGTTGGCTAAAACAACTCAAGCAATGACAGTAAATGGCCGATTTGTTGAAGATTTAAAATTTGATTTCAGTTGTGCGTGGGCTGTTCTTGACAATAGAGACAGTTTTTGTTGCGAGTGAAAATGGAATTATTGGGCGGATTTCGGGGTTCACGCTGCGCAATCTCGGCGCCAACGGCATGAACGTCCGGCGTTGAAGTGGTGCGCCGCATACTGAGAACGCACCGGCCAGCCCGGGCAGATATTCATTCGGCAATTATCCTCTCGATCTAACGGCGTAAGGTCCCGCGCGGGGGTATTTGGCCTCATCATGCTGGATATAAAGCATGCTCACGGGTATGACGACCTTCTCCAAATCAGCAATAATGCGAGGTGATATTGCGTGGCCGAATCTCTGCATAGTCGGAGCGGCTCGGTCGCGCATCTGGCAGGCCTTCATATGATGGTGGCGATCCTGTCGCAGGAACTGCCGGAGACGCAATGCGGTGAGACGCCGATTTTCTCTCGGATTGCCGATCTAGCTCTGGTCAAATCCGGTTGGTATCGTCCTGTGTTGGATATATCGGCGCGGGAAGTCAGACGCTTAGACCGAATTGAGGAGGAAGAGCCTGCGCTCGATACATAGACAACAAAAATCAGAGATGAGATCATGTTGATTTCGCAAATCAGGGATGGAAACGGAACGCTCAGAGTGGTTGCCCGCAATGGCGGCGCGGCGCATGCCGTGGCCGGCGCCGCCTCTGTTTATGATCTGGCGAAGAGCGCAATCCGTTCGGGCAGGTCGCTTTCCGAAGCCGTTGCGGCGGCGGGGCAGGGCGAGGCTGTCGACATGGCGATGGCGGCGTCGGAAAATCGTTTCGCCGTGCCGATCACGCTGCCGGATGCCGCGCATCTGAAGGTAACGGGCACGGGCTTGACACATCTGGGTTCGGCTGCCGCGCGCGACGCCATGCATGCAAAGGCGGCAGATGGCGAGAATGACGGCGGCCTGACGGACTCGATGAAGATCTTCAATATGGGCGTTACGGGCGGACGGCCCGCGCCCGGCGAAATCGGCGTGCAGCCTGAATGGTTCTACAAGGGCAACGGCAATATCCTGGCCGAGCCGGGCGGCGAGTTGAAAAACCCCGCTTTTGCCGAAGATGGCGGCGAGGAACCGGAAATTGCGGGTATATACGTCATCGATGACGATGGCGTGCCGGTGCGTATCGGTTTTGCGCTTGCCAATGAATTTTCTGATCACGTAACCGAGCGGGTCAACTATCTCTATCTGGCCCACTCGAAACTGCGCATGGCAAGCATCGGACCGGAGATCCTGGTTGGTGATCTGCCAAAGGATATTCAGGGAACGTCTCGTATTTTCCGCAATGGAAGCAAAATCTGGGAAAAGCCCTTCCTGTCGGGCGAGCAAAACATGTCCCACAGCATCGCCAATCTCGAACATCACCACTTCAAATATGAGCTTTTCCGGCAGCCGGGCGACGTTCATGTGCACATGTTCGGAACGGCAACATTGTCTTATAGCGAAGGCGTCAGGACGGAGGACGGCGATGTCTGGGAGATCGAAGCGCCGGGTTTAGGGCTGCCACTCAGAAATACACATCGCTGGGATCGCAGCGGCAAGGACGATCTCGTAAAGGTACGTGCGCTGTAATCGGAAGAATTCAATTTGGACAAACCAAAGGACGTACACGTATGATTGTTGGAAAGCATCTGATTGCGGGTGAATGGGTCGGTGGAAGCGAGAGCTTCGAAAATGCTCCGGTAGAAGGCGAGGTTTCGAGTTTTGCGGCCGGTACGCCCGCCATCGTCGATAAGGCCGCGCGCGGGGCGGAAGACGCATTCTGGACCTATGGCTATTCCTCGCGGGCCAGCCGCGCCGTCTTTCTGCGCAGTATTGCCGAGGAGATCGATGCGCGCGGCGAGGAAATCACCGCAATGGGTGCGCGCGAAACCGGCCTGCCGGAGTTGCGCCTGAATGGCGAGCGTGGCCGTACGGTTGGGCAGCTTCGTTTGTTTGCGGATCATATTGAGAAGGGCGACTATCTGGATCTGCGCCGCGATGAGGCGTTGCCTGACCGTCAACCGCTTCCGCGTCCGGATCTGAAAATGGTTCAGCGTCCCATCGGTCCCGTGGCTGTTTTCGGGGCATCGAACTTTCCGCTGGCTTTCTCGACCGCTGGCGGAGATACGGCTGCAGCGTTGGCCGCTGGTTGCCCGGTTGTCGTAAAAGGGCATTCCGCACATCCCGGCGTGTCGGACATCGTCGCGCAGGCGATTGACGCGGCAATCAAGAAGAGTAGCGTCCATCCGGGTGTCTTCAGCCAGGTTCAGGGCGGAAGTCGCGACGTGGGGCAATCGCTGGTCCAGCATCCGATGATCCGTGCCGTCGGTTTCACGGGATCGCTCGGCGGCGGGCGCGCCCTTTTCGATCTGTGTGCGCAGCGCCCTGATCCCATCCCGTTTTTCGGCGAACTCGGTTCGGTCAACCCGATGTTCCTGCTGCCCAACGCGATAGCATCGCGCGGCGAAGACATCGCCACAGGCTGGGTTGGTTCTCTCACGATGGGCGCGGGACAATTCTGCACCAATCCGGGGATTGCTGTCATCATGGCCGGCGCGGACGCGGAGGCTTTCATTGCGGCGGCAAAAGCCAGCCTTGGCGAAATTGGAGCGCAGGACATGTTGACGGACGGCATAGCCAAAGCATACCGCGACGGCCGGGACCGGGTGCGCGCCATTTCCGGCGTTCAGGAAGTGTTGACCACGACCTGTGATCAGCGTAAGGCAACGCCATATCTTTATCAATCAACCGGAAAGGCATGGCTCGCCAATGACGAGCTTGGCGAGGAGGTCTTCGGTCCACTCGGTGTTGTCGTTACAGTCGAGAACGAGGACGAAATGATTGCTGTTGCTCACAGCATCGTTGGCCAGTTGACGATGACTCTGCACATGGATGCGGGTGACACGGCGCTGGCGTCCAGACTGATGCCAATCATTGAGCGTAAGGCCGGGCGGCTTCTGGCCAATGGCTTCCCGACCGGTGTGGAGGTTGCCGACTCAATGGTGCATGGCGGCCCATACCCGGCGTCGACGAATTTCGGCGCTACATCGGTCGGCACGTTGTCGATACGCCGCTTCCTGCGCCCGGTGTGTTATCAGAACATGCCGGACGAGATCTTGCCTAAGGATTTGCGTTAATAACCGCGAGGAACAGCGAATGAAGCCGGAAATATTTGACGATACGCCCTGTGCGCTTGGTGAAGGCCCACTCTGGCATCCTGAGCGGAAGCAGTTATTCTGGTTCGATATACTTGGCCGCAAGCTGCATAGCCGGACGGATGAAAAACACAAGAGCTGGGAATTCGATACCCATGTGAGCGCGGCGGGCTGGATCGATAACAATCAGCTTCTGGTGGCGGATCAGAATTCGCTGTTCCTCTTCAATTTGGAAACGTCAAATATCGATACGGTCTGCTCGCTCGAAGCTGGCAGGCCGTGGACTCGTTCGAATGATGGGCGTGTTGATCCTTTCGGCGGCTTCTGGATCGGAACGATAGGTTTGCAGGGCGAAGCTGAAGCCGGCGCGATCTACCGATATTACAAAGGGGAATTGCGCCTGCTATACCCCAATATGACGGTTCCCAACTCTATCTGCTTCACGCCTGACGGTCTTTACGCCTATTTCACCGATACCGGTATCGGCACGATCTGGAAACAGCGCCTGGAGCAGTCAGATGGATGGCCCGAAGGCGAGCCGGTTCCATTTGTGGACTGCGCCAAGCGCGATGTTTTCCCTGATGGCTCCGTGGTGGATAATGAGGGGCGGCTCTGGAATGCGGAATATGGGAGCGGGAATGTTACCTGCTATACGCCCGAGGGGCTGATCTTGCGGTCGATTTCCTTTCCCACCATCAATATGACGTGTCCGGCCTTTGGCGGCGAAACGTTTGGCGATCTCTACGTCACCAGCGCGATGCAGGGATTCACCGAGGACCAATTGGCGGAGCAGCCCGCGGCAGGCAATACGTTTCTTGTGAGGGACGTAGCGATCGGACAGCCAGAGCACCGAGTGACGTTGTAGTCCTGCGTTTGCGCGGTCTGCATGGCTCATTCGACGAAAGCGTCTGTCTCGATCCGGCGGCCGATCATAAACGCGTCGGCAACATGTTTGAACGGGGCCAGATCGACGTCGCTTTCGTTTCGTGCGAGCAACTCCGCAAAACGCGTATAGATTGCATCATATTCTGACTGTTCGGGGATGCTGAGCGACTCGCCTTCGATTGCGATATTCGCGCCGCCATCGGTGAGCTTCAGCTTGCCCTCAGCGGTTTCTACATCGATCTCCCAGCTTTGCGGTCCCGTCTGCCGCCAGTCGAAATCTGCCGTAATCGGAGTATCGGCTCCATCGGCGAAGTTCAGTCTCGCGGCGATAGGCGTCTGGCAATTGGAAGGAAATTCAAGCTCGGCGGCGGTCAGATGAACCGTCATCGGAAGAATTTCCGTCAGGATGGAAAGGGCATTGATGCCGGGATCGAACACGCCGAACCCGCCGGTCCGCCAGATCCATTCCTGTCCGGGGTGCCAGCGCCGAACATCTTCGTGCCATGTCACGTGAACGCGCTTGATCTGCCGTGCTGCAAGCCATTGCCGCGCTGGTTCTACTCCTGCGGCAAAGCGTGAGTGCCATGTCGCGAAGAGCAGCTTGCCGCGCTCTTGCGCCGTCGTCACGAGCGTATCGACCTCGGATAGTGTTGCGCCGGGCGGCTTCTCCAGAATGACATGACGATCCGCCTTGAGCGCCGACATGGCGATGTTGAAACGCGGGCCGGGAGGAATGGCGAGCGATATGACCGGAATTTCGGGGCGGGCTGCAAGCATATCTTCGATAGCGGTGAAATTCTCAACGCCATCAATGCTCGCATTGCGGCTGACCGTTGCCGCCAGCGTGAAACGGTCGTTGCGGTCAATGCTCGGAATATGCTGATCGCGCGCGATCTTGCCGATGCCAACCAAAGCGACCGCGTAGTTTTCAGTAAGAGTCACGTGCCACAGCCTTTCTGCGCCCGTCGCGCAATATATCGAAATCCACATCCTGACCACGCATATGGAACGGATGCGCATATCCGCTTTCCGGCGTATCGACCGGCGGCGGGACTGTGCTCGATCTGTTCCGTGGCGAGGGCGACATGCAAACCCCGGTTCGGGACATCCATCTCGATCACATCGCCATCCGGCTACCGTCTAAGGATCGATAGCGGCGTTAGCCAAACCTGCGGTCGCTCCATTGCCGGACAGGGTGGTGCCCGGAGCGGCGGCCATCGAACAGATCGGTGGGGAAACCCTGATTTTTCATCCACGAAGGATGATAGAGGTTTTAGGCGATTGTCGTCATACTATTCACATGACCGGAGTTTATGCGGCCATTGCGCCTTGGTAAAGGGCGTTGTCTCGCATCTCGTTTGAGTGTTTTCGGGTGTCTTAACAACCCCTGCATCCGAAAGCATGCCATTCAAATGATTTATTGCGGCTTGGTCATAACAATTTTCATATAGCGCGACACGCCACATGACAGGGCGCGGCTGTCAGACATCCTGCTTGATTTGGCGCTTGACGGATTGCGTCTCATGTAACATTTAGAATTACATGAGACGCGATAATCGATTGTCGGCAGCGCTGCACGTTTTGCTGCATATGGCGGAAGAGGCCCATCCTTTGACATCGGGAAAGCTGGCGAAGACGATGATGACCAATCCGGTGGTTGTACGAAGGATGTTGGCGGGTCTTCGAGCGAAAGGTTATGTCCGCTCGGAAAAAGGGCATGGCGGCGGCTGGACGCTCGCCCGTGATCTGGAAGCCGTCACCTTGCGGGATATCTATGACGCGCTAGACAGCCCGTCGCTGTTGGCTATTGGTCATCGCGCGGAGAACCCGCAATGTCTGATCGAACAGGCTGTCAATGCCGTCCTGAACCAAACATTTCGAGATGCGGAGGACATGCTGCTGTCGCGCTTTGGCGAGGTTACGCTTGCCGCGCTCAGCACCGACTTCCACAAACGCCTGGCGGGCAGGCAAGGCGCTTATAATCCGGAGGCTGCACATGAAGGCTGAGCAAGCCGAAGACCCGTTTTTGCAGCATTTCAACAATCCGGATGCGGTTGCCCGCTATGCCGACGGACCGCCGCGCTACGTGCCCGGCTATGCGGATCTTCATCGTATGACCGGCGTCCTTCTGGACGAGAAGACGCCGGAGAATGGGCGCGTCCTTGCTCTTGGCGCCGGAGGCGGGCATGAGCTCAAGGCGTTGGCGGAGGCCTATCCGGGCTGGACGTTTGCCGCTATTGATCCGGCGGCCGAAATGTTGAAAATGGCCAAGCGCATTGTCGGAAGTGCGCGCGAGCGCGTGGAATTTTGCGAAGGTTACATTGACGACGCGCCTTACGGGCCCTTCGATGCCGCTTTGTGTCTTTTGACGTTGCATTTTCTTGAGGCTGATGAACGAAGGCGTACAGCCAGCGAAATAAGACGTCGGCTGAAGTCAGGCGCGCCCTTTGTTGCGGCCCATTCAAGTTTTCCCCAGGATGAAAAGGAGCGGGATGTCTGGCTGTACCGGTACGCCGCTTTTGCCATCGCCTCGGGGGCGGACCCTGAAGAAGCCAACAACGCACGGTCGTCAGTGGCGGCAAGTCTGCATGTTTGCAATCCTCAGCAGGACGAGGCAATTTTACGCGAAGCAGGGTTTTCTAATGTGAGCATGTTTTATGCAGCATTTACATGGCGCGGCTGGGTTGGCTATGCGTAGCAGCCAACGGTCGGCATATGTGTTCATGAGCTGACATCCGGCGACAGTCCTCGTGCCAGGCGAACGAGCGTTTTGTGGATGTTGGCGGGCGATGGCGACAGTTTTGGCCGCCATCGGGACCATGTCAGACAGTTCCGCCCAAAGATCCTTCAAGCTCCACCATTTCCTGACCGCCAGCCATGAGATCCTGAAGTTCTTCCGGGGTAATCTTGCCGCGTTCCGCCGTGCCGAGGGTCTTGCCGCGGTTGAGAACCGTAAAGCGATCCCCGACAGCCATGGCGTGACGCACATTGTGCGTAATGAAAACGACCGCGATCCCCTGTTTTCGAACTTTGTCGATCGTCGCCAACACATTAGCCGTTTGACGCACGCCAAGGGCCGAGGTCGGTTCGTCCAGAATCAGGACTTTGGCTCCGAAATAGACCGCTCGGGAAATGGCGACAGTCTGCCGTTCACCGCCTGAAAGCGTGCCGACAGCCTGATCGGGGCCGCGCAGATTGATCCCCATCTTACGCATTTCTTCCATCGTGACCCGATTGGCGAACTGATGGTCGAAGAAGGAGATGCCTGCAATGCGCTTAAGGGGTTCATTGCCCATGAAGAAGTTGCGGCTAACCGACATGAGCGGGATCATGGCCAGATCCTGATAGACGGTCGCAATACCCGCATTAATCGCATCGCGCGGATTGACGAAATTCATGATCTTGCCTTCAAAGAAGATCTCGCCCGCCGTCGGCTTGTGAACGCCGGACATGGTCTTGATGAAGGTTGATTTGCCAGCGCCATTATCACCAAGCAGGCAATGGCATTCGCCAGAGAAGACTTCGAGCGTTACACCGGCAAGAGCGATCACGGAGCCGAAATGCTTCTCGATATCGACCATTCGAATGATGGGATCGGCCATATCATCGTTCTCCCGTGATCATGCGGCGGATATAGGTGTTCAGGATCACTGCCATCAGCAACAATACGCCGAGAAAAACGCGGAACAGCGAACTTTCGACACCGGCAAAGAACAGCCCCTGCTGAACCACTCCGAAAATCAGTGCGCCGAGCGCTGCGCCGATCACCGATCCATATCCGCCCGTCAGAAGCGCGCCTCCGATCACAACCGCGATAATCGCTTCAAACTCTTTCAGGAGGCCGCGATCCGCGCCTGCCGATCCGAATTCCATCACCTGGCATGTGGCGAAGACTGTCGCGCAGAATGCTGTGAACATGAACATGAGAATCTTCACGCGATTGACCGGGACGCCAACATAGCGCGCTGCCTGCGCATCGCCACCGGAGGCGAAAATCCAGTTCCCAAACCGGGTTTTTGTCAGAAGGACGTGGCCGAAAATGACCAGGGCGATGGCCCAGACGATCAGCATGGGAATGCCATCGACGACCGGCTTGCCAGCCAGATTGCCCCGCTCGAACGTTGCAATCGCGCCGATCTCGCCTAACCACTGGAAAAAGCCGGTCAGGATCTTGCCGCCAAACACGGGTGCCAGCCAGTCATTCGCCGATATGTCCTTGATCCCGCCGATGATGGTTTTGCGCTCGATCAATTGCGGGAAATAGATCGTAAAGCCGCGCAGGATAAAGAGAAACGCCAGCGTGACTATGAAACTCGGCAAGCCGGTGCGAATGACGATAAAGCCGTTGAGCGCGCCAAGCGATATGCACAGCGCAAATGTGGTGATGATCGCCAGCCAGACGGGCCAGTCCATTGTTGCGGAAAAGATTGCGATCATCATACCGGCAAAGCCGATCATCGATCCGACTGACAGGTCGAACTCACCCGCAATCATCAGGAGGCAGGCTCCCACAGCAATGATCGTGAACTGTGCGGATACGACTGACCAGTTGATGACGCCCTGGCTATTGAACATTCCGCTGTCGTGGGCAAACAGTAAAAAAAATGCAAAGACAATTATGGTTCCGCAGATGCCGCCGAGTTCCGGACGTATCAGAGCTTTGCGGAAAGCCGATATCTCCTTGACGCGTTCATCGGCCGGTGTCTGAGCCTGCGCGGTCGTAGACATGGCAAATACTCCATACCTGAAGAGAAAGACATGGCGGCACCTGTAAACAGATACCGCCAGCTTTGCCTGCGTTTATCTTAGCGATATTCGCCAGCATACTTCTCGACTTTTTCAAGACCGTCAGCGGTCACGAAGCCAGGGCCGGAGTTGATGTTGTTGCCAGGCAGAACGCCGTAGCGATCCCAGTTCGCCAGAATGACCACCGGCAGATAGGCCTGCAGGAAGGGTTGCTGGTCGATACCCCATTTGATCGTACCGTCCTTGATAGCTTTAACGATTTCAGCACCCAGATCGAACGTGCCGAAATAGATATCGCCAGCCATGCCGTTTTCCTTGAGCGCTGCAATTGTCGGGTCTGCCGAGACCGGGCCCAGGGTCAGGATGCCGTCTACGTCGGGGTTCGCAGACAGATAGGCCAGCACCTTGTTCTTGATTTCAGCCGGGTCGGTTCCGCTGTCGAGCATGCTGTCGCCCAGATCGATACCAAGACCATCGGCAAAGCCGCGGCAGCGCTCGCCGACAGTTGGCTGCTGGATGGCGTGGTTGACGCAAAGGAACCTGGTGACGCCGTCTTTCTTTGCCCGCTTGCCTGCAGCGACGCCAGCTTCATATTCGGGCTGGCCGACATACATCAATGCGCCAACTTCGCTCGCTTGATCGCCCGTACCCGTATTCATGATGATGACGTCGATGCCCTGATCGGATGCCGCCTTGATTGGGCCTTTGAGAACGTCGAAATCTGCAAGCGTCGTAATGATTCCATCGGGATTCGAGGCCGTGGCTTGCTCAATAATGCGCGCCATGTCGGCAATATCGCCGGTTGGCGGGTTGCGGTATTCAACAGATACGTTGAGCTGTTCGCCGGCAAGAGTAATGCCGTTTTTGATGGTGTTCCACCAGCTATCGCTATCCGGGGCATGGCTCACGAGAATATATTTCTCGCCTTCAGCCGATGCAACGGTGCTTGTTAAACCCGGCACAGCAATTGCGGCCGTAGCAAATACTAGCCCCTTCACAAATGATCTCATCTTATCCTCCCGAACATGCCAACTGCTGTGGCTTTTGATTTGATGCGACCGAAGCCGCTAACGACAAAAAGAAAAACATGTTTCCGGTAATTTTGCAACCGATTGCAAAAAAGCTTGGTCCATGGAAGAATTGCTCTGATCTCACTCATGGCTATATTCCCAACCGTGGCGGGAGAGGAATTGTATTCAATGTCAGTAACACTAAAGGATGTGGCCCAACGTGCCGGAGTTTCCACTTCGGCGGTGTCTCGTGTGTTCACGGATGGAGCGTCGGTTTCGGCAAAAATGCGCCGCAAGGTTGAGAAGGCGGCGGCGGAGTTGGATTACAGACCTAATTTTCTGGCGCGAAGCTTAACGACACGGCGAACAAAGCTGATCGGGCTGGTATCCAATAATTTTCATAATCCGGTTTTTCTGCAGGTGTTCGATCAGTTCACCCGTGGTCTTCAGGATCGCGGCCTGCGTCCCTTGCTTGCCAATCTCACCGATGAAGTCGATCCTGAGAACTCGGTGCAGATGTTTCGGCAATATTCTGTGGACGGCGTGATTGTGGCGTCCTCCACCTTGCCGCCCGCTTTTGCCGTTGCATTTCGCGATGCAGGCATTCCGGTGGTGCACAGTTTCGGACGCGCCGCCCATGCGCCCGAAGTGCATGTTGTTGGTATTGATAATGTGGAATGCGGCCGGATCGCCGCACGCGAACTCGTTGCGCGCGGTTATCGTAAGGTTGCGTTTCTGGGCGGTCCGGAAACGGCGACGTCAACCCAGGATCGCTATCAGGGCTTTATGTCCGAGCTTTCCAAGCATCGCGGCGTTGAGAAAGGCTATTCCTTTGCCAGTGCATATTCGTTTCATGGCGGCCGGCGGGAAATGCGGCGGCTGCTGGAAGGGCCGGTCGCCGAGGCCTATTTTTGCGGTGAT
>JAHQVI010000174.1 GCA_019634405.1 Hyphomicrobiales bacterium | reverse complement strand
GGCACGTTCATAGCGTAGCAGCTTAGCCGCCTCGCCATCGATCGTAACGTCAAGATGGGCGGCGGGCGTAAAACCGAGCGGGATCGGCATGTCGGCGGATCGTAAATTGACTGACGGTTCGTCGCTGCGGGTTGTGGACATAGGGGAACACTCCGTTTACTGAAGAGCAATGCACGACTCGCTTGGCATTGTTGCCGCGATCGTGGGCAGGCCAAGGAACATGATCACTCCTGAAAGCCGATCAGGGCGAAAAACGGATGTTAAAAGCGTACTCATCCCTGCATCCCTTGGAAAGTAAGTTAACGTCAACTGTAGATTTTGGACAAACAAGAACCACCTACTTTTCGCGCGCGGCGGCAATCAGCCCTGCCATACGCCGAATGTTGTCATCCAGCTCGCCTCGAAAGCTGGAGAGCTTCTCCAGCTTCTCATCCGTCGCAGCCAGATGGTCGCGCAGAATTTCCAGGACTTTCTCCTTCCCCTTGATCCCAGTTGCGTCGGTGAAATACAGATCAATGACTTGGCCGATCTCCTCAAGGCTGAGGCCGAGCCGCTTGAGTGCAGCTATCTTCTCAAGCCGGTTGAGGCAGATTTCGTCATAATAGCGATAGCCGCTGCCTTCGCGCTGGGCAGGAGCGAGCAGGCCGAGCCGCTCATAATAATGAACCGTCCGGTGACTAACGCCAGCACGTTCGGCTAACTCCCCAATCTGCATGCGCGATACCTCTGCCATGCTATCTCAACGGTCCTCCGTCCGGAGCGCGGCGCTCACGAAATAGTCAGGCTGCTTGCGACCAACTCTGCAGCAAAAAACGCTTTAGTGTGTGGCATTTGCATGTGCCTATCAAAAGCGGATTGATCCGCGAAATGCTCCAACAGGACGAACTCATCCGGTTCGCTGAGAGCCTGATAAAAGGTGAACCTATGGCAGTCAGCTTCAAGCCGCGTGGCTTGCTGCAACTGGATGAGCGCGGCCCGCAGGTCCCTGGCGCTGTCCGGTTTGGCGATGAGCAGCATGGTTTTTTTGATGCTCGCATCGCTGGTTTGGTCTGTCATGTCGCCCCTTCAAGTGCAAGCTAACGTTGGGTGTAGATCTTGCATATAAACGAGAGGCTGTCAATAAGTGGAGCTTTTGGGCGCAAGTCGCGCTTGAAAGCTGGATTGCGTTTAGGTTTAGCGGAGTCGCTGGGATCGGTGCAAGATGACAGCAATCCGCTGTTTAACGGCGTCCTCCGTATTCGAACATTTACAAAGTGAACTCCGACCGCAACGCCAACACCGCACAGCCCTCCCGGCACGGCTCCAATGAATAGAGCGAGACGCACTGATCCACGCCACACAAGACCAAGATCCGGAGTTGTGGTGGCAGAGTGAAGCATCGCACGTCCGAAAACACCGCAGTCTTACCGTCGAGCCTCAATGGAAATACCGGTGAGTTTCTGACCAAATCTTTCCTGCGGGCGCCTCAGCCGCCGCGTGGTGATGGCTGCCTCTCAAATAAGTGCCTAGATTTATGACCGACCGAGAGACGGCAAAGACTATTCTTTACCCGTTGTCCCAGTGCTCGTCATAGCAGGCAAGCGCTCGCGGTCTTTCGATAGAACGGCCATGCGCCCGTCATTCGGATCGAATCAAACAACTAAAATCCTAGCCGGAGGACCACGGTGGCCGCCTGCGCGGGCTTCGCTTCGCTATATGGCGAAGCTACGCGAAACCCGCGCTACCACTGTCCGAATTTACGCCATGCAATGGGACACAAGCCCCGCTGCCATACCTCGACCTGAAATGGTGCCTTTCTTCATGATACAAAGGCAGCCAAGAAACCATGGATGGCGGGAGAAAATGACGGAATCATCAGTTTGCGAAAGCTGGAAACGCCGCCGATTGAGAAATTGGATTGGAGGACTGACGCTCGGCGTTGTGATCTTGTCCGGATGCGTCCTCGGCGTGGCCCCATATCTGCCACGGCTGCTGATTGAAGGTTTTCCGGCTGCGCAATGGCCTGCCGCGGGATATCACGCTCAAATCAACGGCGTCGGTCGCCCTTTGAAATTGAGAGCGGACGGTCTGCAGCCCGATCCATGGGCGCAACGTCTGTTTGACGAATATGACGGCAAGGCGCTGCTGGTTTTTTATAAGGGGGCGCTGAAACTGGAGCATTACGCGCCGGATGTTTCAACCAGTACGAAGTTCAACTCCTATTCAATGGCCAAGAGCCTGGTCGGCGCGCTTGTTCTCAAAGCGCATGCGGAAGGTTTGCTGCAAAGTCTCGATGAACCTATCGCGCGCTATCTGCCGATGCTTGCGACTGAAGCGACAGGCAAAAGGCCCATCCGCTCCTTTTTGAACATGCATAGCGGGCTTTCATTCGAAACGGAAAGCAAGGCAGTCGCTCCGAGCCTGCCGCCAAAGGAGAAAAGGATCGTCAAATACAGCCCATTCAGCCCGATGGCCCGTCTGCATATGCGAGGGCTCGAAGATGTACAAATGGATCTGCGCATCGACCAGACCCAGATCGGCCAATATAAATATCAGAATATCAATACGGCGCTGCTTGGCCATTTACTGGCAACCGTCTATCGCCGTCCGCTTGAGGCTTTGCTGTCTGAGAAAATCTGGCGGCCAGCGAAGGTCTCCACGGCCTACTGGCGGCGCTATGATTCAGACAAGCCGGTTTCACCCTATTGCTGCATTTATGCGACTGCACGCGACTGGCTGCTGATCGGCCGTTTTCTCGCTCGCAATGGCGCCGATGATGCCCCGTTTCTCCCGCCGAAACTGTGGCGCGCCTTTATGGGAGCGGACCTCAAAACGGAACAGCTCAATGCCAACCATTACGAAAACCACATTTACCACAATGTTCTTGATCGCGCGGGTGAGCCGCTGCAGGGCCGGTTCACGTTCATGTTCGGCAATGGCGGTCAGATGATCTATCTGATGCCGGAAAAGGATCTCGTCGTCGTCCGCCTGGGAGAACGAATATCGCCGCTGCACTCGACGCTTTATTCGGCTTGGCGCAGCATATCCACCGGGGGATCTGCGCCAGTGAGGCAAATCGGGTTTGATCGGCCGTGAATGTTGAAGTCGTTGCGATGTGGGCTTGGCGAATAGATAGACGTTGCATGCCCGTGACTCGACGATAAGCTGCTATCAACCGGTTCGGTAGCACTTGTTACGCTGGTCGGTCAGCTTATGAGGCATGCAGCGCGCTCATTATGGATGTGGGCGGAAGGCGAGCGGCACATATTAGCCTTCACCACAGCTCAGATCCTTCGACATGCTCACGTCGGGAATCACCGCAGTCTCTCCGTCATTTGCATCGACGTGTGTGGGGCGATCTTGGGCCAAAAGCCACCGTCCTTAGCCAACTGCCGCAGCTGATTACCGTAATTCACATGTCACGCGCTCAGCCCTGGGGCGACCGCATGCAAGATCAAGGATCAGCTTGGCTGCTCGCAATCGTGTCATAGTAGTCGCGTTTTGATTTTTCATGATTGCAACGAGGTTGTTCATCACTTGCGGCGCCAATGCACGCATCTGTTGCCGATAGTCCGTAAAGGGTTCGCTCACTGCCTCGACGACCTCCCAGTGCGATTTGCCCGTCGTGCTCGTCGGAGCTCTTCGCAGCGCGCAAAGATCGGTGGCCAGGATGCAAAAT
Organism: Hyphomicrobiales bacterium; assembly: GCA_019634405.1. Classification (GTDB taxonomy): domain Bacteria; phylum Pseudomonadota; class Alphaproteobacteria; order Rhizobiales; family Rhodomicrobiaceae; genus JAHQVI01. The sequence continues at coordinate 4,701 of JAHQVI010000174.1, read as the reverse complement.
CCTCGATCGCGCGTTTCACATCATAACCGCGATCGAAGCCGAGCCAATAATGCCGTAATATTGCCGTTGTCGGATCCGGTCGCAGAGCGATCCCCGCGTGGCGCATGAGATCGAACATCCCGTCGATATCATCGTTCTCGATCATATCGGCATAGACCGCGAGGATTGAGTTCTCCTGCTCCCCGATCGAAAGCCTGTTCGTTCTCGCCCTGACTTTGGATGTTGCTGATTTTGGCTCCGCCATCCCGTTCTCCTATCCATGTCGCCGAAAGAATGCCGCTGCGATGTGGCAAAATCCGTTTTCGTAGGCGCGCATGAACTGACTGTCCTTTGCCCGCAGCCGCCGGTACGTATGCCATCTCATCCACTTCGGCTTTTCAGGAAAATCATGTGTGCTGTCGATGTCGATGAAACCCGGCTGGCCCAGCTTGGCGCGGATCTTTTCCGCCTGGCCGCGTGCGCGCTCCCACCAGTCCTCATATTGACTGGCATAAGTGAGCCGCCAGCACCGCCGGCAGTAAAATCGGCGGCCACCATAAAGGATGCCGCACGCCCGGTAGCAATTCGGACATTCAAGCCACATGCGTTGGCTGCCAAAGTTCGTTGGTGTATAGCGATAATCGATGCGCTGGACGACGTCTTCGCCGTTACAGCTGTAGTGGAGTTCTGCGTGGTCTTCGAATGCGTAGAAGCCGATGCTGCCAGTCCGCTCGCCGCCACGATGCCACCAAAGGGTGCTGCGCCTGCCGGGGCGCAGGAAATTGTGCTTGCGGAGATAGGTGAGCTCGACGCGATGCCAGGACTCACACCGGCCGGCGCCGCGATTATTCCGCCCGCTGTTCCAGCCACCCATATTGCCTCTCCTAAATTTTCGAAATCATTTGGCTAACCTGTTCCGATCTCAATCGTCCCATGCCTTGGCTGATCCTTGGCAGTCACAAGAAAGTCCAGTACCGCGCAGCGATTCTATTTTCGTCCGCTTTAGATTGCTTGCGACGGCAACCCCATGATGCGCGCAGGCGCGATCGCGCGTACTGGTGCAGAAATTACCTGTCTTCGTTTCATCTCTTCCGCGCCAATCTCCATGCGCTAAGTCTGCATTTCGGTGAGCAATAGCGTCCGGCTCGGTGACCAGGCTGATATTTATGCCTGCAATGAGCGCATCGATGTGCGGGAACAGGCGTGCATCTGTAAGACCGAAGCTTTTGGCTTGCGCGCCTGCCGACGATGCGCTTGGCCTTGGCCCTGCATTCATCCGAGCAAAGCCGGCGGGAATAATGGCCTACGAATTGCCGTCCGCAAAGCTTGCAACGGTGACTCGTCGTATATTTCGGATCAATGTCCCAGAGCGGTTTGACAGGCTTCAAGCAACTGAGCACTGACGTTCCTTTCTTGATGGGGGAAGACACTACGAAATGCCGTTTCCCATGAGCGGAGGAGCATTGGATCTTGAGCCAGTTTCGAAGCGTCCGTCATTGCCACGTCGGTCCCAGAAAGCCTATATTGCGTGCGCGCGCGTTTTTTGGGGGCATGCAAAAACTCAAATTCATTCATCTGCTTTCCGCACCTTTTCGTAGATCTGCCGCGGCAGCGGATATGTCGAGACGCGGCATGTAGCGTGCGATAATTATTGCAGTCAGATCAGTTCCGTCTGTCGCCTTGCGCAGGTTGTCGAAACCAGCAATCTCGGCCAACTCGAAAAAGGCCTGATCTCCGTATTTCTTCAGCGTCTGGATATAAGGGTGAAGAATTACTCGACGGCGTTCGTCTCTCCACAAGTGTCTTGTCCAATCCGCATTTTGCTTCAGCATCCAATCGTACCATCCAAGAGCCTGGCGCTTTCGATGGCGCATGCGCATTGTGCGACGGGCTGCATCACGAAGACGCTCACGTCCGTCTGGCGAAAGCTCGACGGCGGTTTTGCCAGCGGCACGCAGCGCTGCCCAGCGCTTGAGCATTTGCACCTTCGCGCAGCGCCGATTTGTATCCTTGCCCTTTCGGTTTCGCGGCCCCGTTGAAAGGCCACCATGCATCCGGCATCGGCCAGGTTGTCCGGCGGTATTCAGAAGTGCCTGAGCCTGGCACCTGCCTCCACTTCGCGTCGCAGCGCCACAGCGGAGACGCTCTGTGCGCGGAAGACCCTTGATCTTGCGGGACTCAAACAACGCTTGCGATTCCACATTCTTCATTCCGAGAAGTCCATATTGCTCGCGCCTGCCCGCGCGTTGACGATGACGAAAAAGTCTTCAAGCTTGAATGATTGCGGCGCCTCATGGATACCGTTCATATTACCCCGGCACCTTGGACGCCGCCCTATGCAGACGCCTTGCGGCTTCCGCAGCCGCAGCCTTCTGGGCGTCACTGCGTTCCGCGCGGAAGGGATTGGTTCCCATCCGGTAGGGCCAGAGAGAATAGTCAACCGCGGAGCAGCGACGAACCTCAGAAGCGGTATGGGAGCAATCCAGGCATTTGGCCCGGATGACCCTAAGCAAGGGCATCTGCGAATGGCCAATTTCTTCAAGAAGGCTTCTGGACATCTCGCGCGGATCCAAGCCTTCTGTCCCGCCGCTCGGCAATCTGACTATGCCGAGGGCGCGGCGAGCGTGGTCATCGGCACCGCGTTCGTCCGGGTTGTCGGCTCGCACCTGATGTTCAGTGGCCATATTCCATCTCCCCGCGAGCAAATGACTCCCAAAGCAGCTGCGCCCGGTCTCCCAGAGAACCACGTCGATAGCGCTGACGGCAGCCCTCGGCGAATTCAATCCATGCTGTTTCGTCAGTTACTGCACGAAGCCGGGCCCCACGCATCGCCAAGTGCTGGAGAAGCCCATGTCCGAAGGCGACGCCAATCCCGAAGATATCGGCATCGGTCCAGCCCAATTCGATGAAGCGATAGGACCAAGGACCAGACGACAATTGCCGTGCCACCGCCATCAGGCGCCGCTCCGCAGCGCTCGTTGCGCGGCATCCTGCCAGATTCGCGAGCCATTGCTGACGTCGCTGCCGAATGCCGATCGGGGTCTCTCCGGCGGGTGCCCCTGTGCCTAACGTGCCTAATGTGCCTAAGTCCGGCTCGTGATAGGCACGATAGGCACGATAGGCACGCGGTTGAGGCCGCGAAAGAGAACACCAGGGATCGAATTTTGCGAGTGTCATCGCAACGTCCTCCCGTGGATCAACCAAGCTTCCTTGCGGACCGATCCTTTGATCCGGGTCGGCTCTTCAAGGCGGATCAGCCAACCGTGATTTTCCAGCGTGGAAATGATTTGGAGCGCGGTGCGACGGTCGCGTACTTCACGGATTGTGCAATCGTTATAGATCACAGCCGGATAGACTGCAGGCTCTTCCCACTTCTCAATAAGCCAATCGAGTACGCGCTGGGCCAACTTCAGATGACGGTTGGTCGAGGCCATTGACCGCAGCCGAACCGCCTCCGCTAGATAGTGCTGAATCAAATAGGCCGCGTTCACCATCATGGAAGAGCCGATCTCTCTAGCCTCGACATCAATCCAAAGCGTAAGCAAGCCGGCGATGCGCGCGGCATGTTCGGCTGCCTTGTTGGCAAGCCCGGCGATGGGCTCGAAGTCACCATTTGGTGCCAGCTGCTCTTCGATGAAGTCATGCAGATTGATCCAGACCTGCGTTGCCTCAGCAGTCAGCACCAATTTGCGTGGATCCAGCTCGTTACGCGTGTCCACCTTGAGCGGGAGCGGCACATGCGCGAGTTCCGCGAGCCTTTCCTCATACCGCTTAAGATCGGTCCTGGCAGCGAGCGACGGCTCAGCGAAGAAGCGCGTACCGGCAGTGCTTAATGGAAACACCACGAGGATGCGCGAGAGAAGTCCCTGATTGAGGAGTAGGCTGTCGTCAAGTAGCTGAGCGGCGACGTCTGGTTGCGCCATCAAATGCAGCGAAAGCCGACGGCCATCAAGAACGATTGAACCGTCTCCCGCGCGAACGCGTTTGATTGGATCTCCATCCCAGACGGAGGATATGCCAGCCGCCGTCTTAAGGCGGTGGTCCATCGACATGCCGTGACCGCCGATAAAGCTGCCACCTTCCGCCGAGAACAGCCCCATGGCCGGTTGCCCAATTGCCGTAAGCTTACAGTACCCCTCGAATGTGGGTTCCGGACATAAGAGGAGCGGCATCAATGGCGGCTCCGGAGAAGAGCCCAGTGCCCGAAGGTCGGCCTCTGCGCCGTAACTATCGTTGCCGCGTTTTCCCCTGCCCCCTCTCATCCCAGCTTTAGCCGCAGTGTGCTGGGTCTCCCAGATCGCTTGTTCGATCTCAAATTGAGTTATGTCTGCGCGATAGGCTGCGCGCAGCTTTTCCTCATAATCGTATATCGCGCGGAGCGCGAGGCTATCGACGGCCGATTTGCGCTCGCCTGATGCCGCGATTGTCATCAGAAACAGTGACAACGGCCTCACCTGACCACTCGGTAGCACGACATCGGCGTGGCCCTGACCGACAAGCGCGAGGGCTCCGAGCACCGCCTGGGCACAAATCGCGATTGGCGCCCGCGTATGCGCCTGGACTGCTTCTGCTGGTAGGCGTAACGGCCCAAGCGCTGCGAGCGGAAAAGGTTCCGGCTCATCGATCGGACGGGCGAGAGGACGCGGCCCTTCGTGCTCAAAGGTCGAACGCTGATCGAGAACCCTGCGGACGGCTTCAGACATGTCCGCCTCCTATATGAGC
>JAHQVI010000173.1 GCA_019634405.1 Hyphomicrobiales bacterium | reverse complement strand
TATGAAGCCAGAAAAACGCGGGGCCGGAATAAAGTTTTCAGCCAGATCGATGGCAATGCGACTGTTTGGCGGCTGTCTGTATTCGGCGTGGACAGACGTCGCCGCAATCATTGCACTGAAGATTATCAGGACGGTCGCAAGGAGTTTAAGACTGACGCAAGAGAGACGAAGACTGTGACGCTGGGTAACGACTTGAAAAGTCAAGATATACATCCTTATTTTGCTCAATTATATATAGTCTAACTCAAAAGCTTGCAAAAATAGAGGATTTGATATTCGGAGCAGGATTTGCCGGCCAAATGGCTGATCTGATCGCAATTTCCGGAACGAACGGAATTTGTTTCCCTTATTGACCAGCGACACGGTTATTGGCGTGCCGACAAACGCCTTTGAACGGGAAAAAATCCGGACTGACTGACTGATCCGCCGGACGGACGCTTGACAAGCCGAAGGCCGCGCACACCGTCGCCGCGGCAGGATTTCCACTGCCCCGGCTATGATATGCGCGGCCTCGATATCGATGCGTCAGCCGAAACTGGCGCATTGCGCGTCAGGCATGCGTCTTGCTGTCGGCCGGTGCCTCAGGCTCCGTTGTTTCGGGGAACCAATGCTTGTTCGCATTGGCGAACGCGACAAGCGAAAGCATCACGGGAACTTCGACAAGCACCCCGACAACCGTCGCGAGCGCCGCCCCGGAATGGAGCCCGAACAGGCCGATAGCGACTGCAACGGCCAGTTCGAAAAAGTTCGACGTGCCGATCATCGCGCATGGCGCCGCGATCCGATGCGGCACGCGCAGCACCTTGGCCGCACCGTACGCGACCGCGAATATCCCGTAGGACTGCAGCAGGATTGGGATCGCAATCAGAACGATCAGAAGCGGCTGATCGAGAATGACCTGCCCCTGGAATGCAAAGAGCAGAACGACGGTGGCAAGCAGTCCGATCATCGATGTCGGCTTGAGGCGTGCCGTGAATTCGCTGATCGCCACTTCGCCGCGTCCGCTCGATTCCAGATACCGGCGGGTGAAATAGCCCGCTGCCAGCGGCGCGACCACATATAGCACGACGGAGAGAATGAGCGTCGCCCAGGGAACGTCGATACTGGTGACGCCAAGCAGCATGGCGACGAGCGGTGCGTAGGCAAACACCATGATGATATCATTCACGCTGACCTGCACGAGGGTGTAATTCGGATCCCCCTTGGTCAGCTGCGACCAGACGAAAACCATCGCCGTACAGGGGGCCGCGCCAAGCAGGATCAGCCCGGCAATATACTGGTCGGCATCCGCGGTCGTGATAAGGTCGGCATAGATGTAGCGGAAGAAGAGAACGCCCAGAAACGCCATGGTGAACGGCTTGACAAGCCAGTTGACCACGATCGTGATCATCAGGCCGCGCGGCTCGTCGGCAACTTTCGACAGGCTGGAGAAGTCCACCGCCACCATCATCGGGTAGACCATAGCCCAGATCAGGATCGCCACCGGAAGGTTGACGCTGGCATATTCCAGGGAGGCCAGCAACTGGAAGACGCCGGGCGCAAAATGCCCCAGCGCGATGCCCGCCACAATACAGAGCCCAACCCATACTGTGAGGTATTTCTCGAAACTTGACATCTACTTGGCCTCCGGAATGGAAGGTGGGATTGTTGCCTGAATGCGCAGCAAGAAATCGATCAGAGCTTGAACGGCGGAAGGATCGATTGAGTAACAGACCCGAGGCCGGTCTATTTCGCCGACGATCAACCCGGCATTCTTCAATATTCGTAGATGTTCCGATGTCGTGGACGGCGCGAGCCCTATTTCATCGACGATGTCACATCCAATACAAATCTTTCGCCTAAGCAGGGTCTCGATCACCTGAATGCGGGCCGGATGTCCGAGGGCCTTGGCCAAAAGCGCGATGCGCTCTTGCGCGAGGATTGCGTCAGGCTCCGCATTCTGAGAACTCAAGCGTTTCGCGGAAGCTGATTTGACGGCCATGGTCTCACCGATTGTTCGTATTTCGTCGATTAACGTATAATGTAGTGAAATTCATTTAGCAAGGCGCAGCGCATGGGGCCGTTGCGCCTTGTTTTGCGTACATGCGGGACGGCGCTGAAAGGCCGGAATTGCGAGCGCGCGCCTGTTTTGTGGGTGCCCCACGGCCTCGGCGCAGCCATAGCTAGAGCGCCGGACCTTTAACCGGTCATGGCGGAGACGCTCTGTCTTGTTATTCAAGCATCGGACCATCGCTTCATTCAGGGATGGCTGTGCACTTTGGGCGGGCGGCCTATTTCAGCGTCCGCAATGCCGGGATCAATTCATCGTAATGATCGATAACGACATCGGCTTTCAGCTCCTCGATGGCGCAATTCCGATAGCCAAAGCTGACCGCGATGAAAGGAATACCGGCCGCTTTTGCGGTCTTTGCGTCGGTTTCGCTATCGCCGACCATGACCGCGCGGGCCGAATCACCGCCAATCCGGGCAATGGTTTCAAGCAGGTGCTCCGGATCAGGCTTGCGGACAGCGATCGTATCAGCCCCCAGGACAGCGCTGAAATAATCGTGCAGATCAAGCGTCTGAAGCAGTTTCAGCGACAGATTTTCCCGCTTGTTGGTGCATACGCCGAGCAGCGCTCCGCCCTCGCGCAATTCAGTTAACGCTTTGACAAAACCCGGAAATGGCCGGCTTTCATCTGCAAGATGTTCGCTGTAATAGGCGACAAAACGCTCGGCCATCCGGTCGAGTTCGCTCTCATTGGCGTCATGGCCCAGATGTTTCACCGCAGCGCGCAGCATGGCCTTGCTGCCATGGCCGACAAAGCGTTTGACGATCGGCTCGCTGACTGTATCCATATTGAAAGCGGACAACGCCCGGTTGGTGGCAATAATGAGATCGGGCGCTGTATCGACCATTGTGCCGTCCAGATCAAAAACGACTGATAGACCGTCCATAAATGACTCGCTTTCCTTGTGCCGCGCTCCGCTGACGTTATATGACTAGCGGTAAGGCTATGCCAATGCATCAAACTGCAGCATTATGAACGCCAGTGCACGTCACTGACGCGGCCAAGTTGACTTCCGGGACTGAAGGAGCCTCTCGCCATGAATGAAAACGCCAAAGAACTCATTTTTCAGCAATGCTATGTCGACGGGGCCTGGATTGGCGAAGGAAAGGATGCTGTGCTCAACCCGGCGACCGGCGCCGAGATCGCCCGCGTTCCCGATGTCGGCGCGGAAGGCGCGCGCGCGGCCATCGAAGCAGCGCACCGGGCCTTTCCGGCCTGGGCGGCAATGCTCGCCAAGGAGCGTGCCGTAATTCTTCAGCGCTGGTTCGAGCTGATCAACGAGAACGCCGAAAGTCTCGCCCAGATCATGACCGCCGAACAGGGCAAGCCGCTTGCCGAAGCGCGCGGAGAAATCGTCTATGGCGCGTCCTTCGTGCAATATAACGCCGAACAAGCCAAGCGCATCCTTGGCGAAGTCATCCCGACCCATCGCAAGGACGGACGCATCGTGGTGTTGAAACAGCCCGTGGGCGTTGTCGGCGCGATTACGCCGTGGAACTTCCCGCTGGCTATGATAACGCGCAAGGTATCCCCTGCCCTCGCCGCCGGCTGCACGATTGTCGTCAAGCCAGCCGAGGACACCCCGCTCACCGCGTTGGCGCTGGCTGCACTGGCGCATCGCGCCGGTTTCCCGAAGGGCGTTCTAAACATCGTCACCGGCGACCCGCCCGCCATCGGCAAGGAACTGACAGAAAGCCCGTTGGTGCGCATGATCGCCTTTACCGGTTCGACAGAGGTCGGCAAGATCCTGATGCGGCAATCGGCGGGCACGGTGAAAAAGATCGCGCTGGAACTGGGCGGCAACTCGCCCTTCATCGTGTTCGACGACGCTGATCTCGACAAGGCCGTGACCGACGCGATTGCGTCCAAATACCGGAATATGGGCCAGACCTGCGTCTGCGCCAATCGCATGCTCATTCATGAAGCGATCTACGACGCCTTCGCCGAAAAGCTGGCCGCCAAAGTTGCCCAGATGAAGGTTGGACCGGGCGATGAGGACGGCGTCGTGCAAGGCCCGCTGATCAATGCGGCCGGACTGGAAAAGGTCGAACAGCATGTTCAGGACGCTGTTGCGAAAGGCGGCAAGATCCTGACCGGAGGCAAACGTCATGCGCTTGGCGGCACATTTTTCGAGCCGACCGTGATCACGGGCGCAACGACAGAAATGCTCTTCGCGCAGGAAGAAACCTTCGGCCCAATCGCGCCGCTCTACCGCTTCAAGACCGAGGAAGAGGCAATCGCCATTGCGAACAGCACGCCTTTCGGTCTTGCCGCCTATTTCCAGACCCGCGACATTGGCCGCGTCTGGCGCATCGCCGAACAGCTCGATTTCGGCGTGATCGGCATCAATGAAGGCGTCACTGCAACCGAACTCGCTCCCTTCGGCGGCATGAAGCAATCCGGCCTCGGACGTGAAGGCTCACATCACGGCATCGAGGAATTTGTCGAGATGAAATATCTCTTCATGGGCGGGATTGCCAGTTGACGGAGGACGAAATGCTGAAGATGAGCGCCGATATCTGCAAGGTGCTGGCCGCGGAGCGTGCAATTGAACTGGTCGAGCCGGGGATGAAACTAGGGCTCGGCACAGGCTCCACGGCGAGCAAATTTGTCGACCTGCTCGGCAAGAAGGCACAAGAGGGGCTTGACGTCGTCTGCGTACCAACCTCCGAAGATACGCGGATGCAGGCGGAACGGCTGGGCATCAGGCTTGCCTCGCTCGATGATCTGATCACGCTCGATCTGACAGTCGATGGGGCTGACGAGATTGATGAAAATCTCAACCTGGTAAAGGGTGGAGGCGGCGCGCTGCTGCGCGAAAAGATCGTGGCGATGGCCTCCGAACGTATGGTCGTTGTCGCCGATCACTCCAAATTCGTCGCCCAGCTCGGAACCTTCCCGCTTCCGGTCGAGATCGTGCGCTTCGGAGCCAAGGCAACTTTGCAGATGATCAGCGAAGCCGCGCAGGATGCCGAATGCTTCGGCGAAATTGAACTGCGCCGCCTCAATGGCGAATATTTCGTCACCGATAACGGCAATTACATCGCTGACTGCAATTTTGATGAAATCGCCGAGCCGGAAACGCTAAGCGACGTGCTCGAAATGCTGCCCGGCGTTGTCGAGCACGGGCTTTTCATCGGCATTGCCGATCAGGCGATCATCGCCGGTCCGGACGGCGTCGACATTCTGGAAGTTGACGATGATGACGAGTAACAGCCTGCCCCGTCCTGGCGGCAACTGACAGCCTTGTGCATTCTTGCTCAGGGCCTGTCATCTTCCCAACTCGTCGCGGAAGATTTGCGCGGACATTGAAACGAACTTGGCGGAAGCGCTGACTGCCTGGGAGAACATGCATGTCATATGATTACGACCTTTTCGTCATTGGCGGTGGTTCGGGCGGCGTTCGCGCGGCGCGTATGGCCGCCACGACGGGCGCGCGGGTTGCCCTCGCCGAGGAATACCGCTTCGGCGGCACCTGCGTCATTCGCGGATGCGTCCCGAAAAAGCTCATGGTCTATGGCAGCAGCTATGCGCATGAATTTGACGACGCCAAAGCCTATGGCTGGTCCGTTGACGGCGTTTCCTTTAACTGGCCCACCCTGCGCGACAATGTTCAAAAAGAGGTCAGCCGTCTGAGCGCTATCTATATCAACCTGCTGGACGGCGCAGGCGTCGAGCATATGCACAGCCGCGCCGTGCTTGAAGACGCCAATACGGTCCGTCTCCTCTCCGATAACCGCACGGTTAGCGCACGGATCATCCTCGTCGCTACCGGCGGCTGGCCCTATATGCCGCGCATTGCCGGCCATGAAAATGTCATTACGTCCAACGAAATCTTCACGCTGGATAAGTTGCCCGAAAGCATCGCAATTGTGGGCGGCGGCTATATCGCAATCGAATTCGCGTTCATACTTGCCGGTCTCGGCGTCGATGTGACGATGATCTATCGCGGCGACAAGCTGCTGCGCGGCTTTGATGAGGATCTCCGTGATCATCTTGCGCAGGCCGCCAAGGACGCAGGCATCAAGACAATCCTCGAACGCACGATTACGCGGATCGACGAGGAGGCGGGCCGCAAGACGCTGATATTCGGCGAAGGCGGCCAAATGCAGGCCGATCAGGTCCTGTACGCCACGGGGCGCATACCGCTGACCGCCAATATGGGCCTGGACAGGGCCGGCGTTGAACTCGGCAATATTGGCGAGATCATTGTCGACGAATATTCGCGCTCCAACGTGCCGTCCATCTATGCGTTGGGTGACGTCACGAACCGGGTCAACCTGACGCCAGTGGCGATTGACGAAGCCATGTGCTTTGTCGACACCGTTTTCAAGAACACGCCGCGTCCGGTCGATCACAGCTACATACCAACTGCGGTGTTTTCCCAGCCGGAGATCGGCACGGTCGGCATGACCGAGGCCGAGGCGCGGGAGAAGCATGGCGGGATCGACATATACAAATCCAGCTTCCGCCCGATGAAATACACCCTGCCCATGCGCAATGAGAAGATGCTGATGAAACTCGTCGTGGAAGCCGCGAGCGGGCGTGTGCTCGGCTGTCACCTGATGGGGCCGGATGCGGCGGAGATGGCGCAATTGCTTGCGATTCCAATGCGGATGGGGGCGACCAAGGCCGATTTCGATGCAACAATGGCGCTGCATCCAACCGCTGCGGAAGAGCTTGTCACCATGCGTCAAAAATGGACGCCGCCATCAACTTAACAGCCGAATTTTTCCAGAAGAATCATCAACTTTGCTCCCCCGGACGTCACTGATGCCCGGCGACGGCGCGACGTGTCGGTGGAATTTATTCATATTGACCGAAATTTACACGAATTGAATGTGTAAAAAAGTGAAATTTCCCTTTATAGTTGCGCTTTGTAATAAGCTATGGATCGTAGCAAGTCATTGAAATGTAATCTGTATCGACATGAAAAAACGCAACCAAGACAGGAATTTCTCAAACGCTAACGACGCTCATTCACTGAACCTGCTGGATCTTTCGGAGCGACGCAGGCGCAGCGGCGGCGTCTACTGGGCCATGCTGATTTTGATGATCGCAGCCTATGGCGCCTATATGGTGACGATCGCGAATACGGAACCAACGACCGTCGGCAGCGCCTCCTTCGCCGGGTCAAACGACAATCTGAGCGAACTTGCATCCCTTGAAGACAGCCAGGCGCTGGAAAAAGCCGATCGCGAACCGATCGAGATCAATATCCCCAGACCGTCTTCGCCGGTCAGTGAAGACGGCCTTGCGCCGCTTCCAAAACAAGCAGAGCAACCGCTGGAACAGCGCAGCGATAGCGCCGCGCCGCCGCCCCCGACTGAACCTGTCATCGAGGCCGAACCGGCAGTCCGGGAGGAAGCGCCGGTCATCGTCCACGCCATAGCCAAGCTGCATCGTGTTTCGCCGGCAGCAAGGGCGATCCTGCGCCAGGTCAATGAAACGACGCATCATAACAACGTCCACAAGGGCGATATTGCTGATGCCGATGCCAAAACCATAAAAACCGCCGCGAGCGCGCCGCCCATTCCCAAACGGCGTCCCTTCATTACAAGCGAAGTCGTTAGCCATCAGTTCAGCAGCCAGAGCGGCGGCCGGTTGATCCGGACCAAACGCCGGACGAAAAAGATCCCGTCATATGTGCGGTCCTATCGCCGCAATGTCCGCGCCCATATCGCCACTCACAGACCGAGCGGCGGTTTTGGTTCCGGGCGCGTATCCGTCTCCTTCACCCTGTCTGCAAGCGGAAAGATCAATAGGGCACAGGTCATCCGCGCGCCCGCTTCCGAAAATCTGGATCAGCGCGCCTTGAGCGCAATCTACAATGCCGCGCCCTTCCCCGCCGCCCCTGGCAAGATGGCTGCAAAACACCGGGCGTTCGTCGTATCCTTCGTTTTTCAGTAAGGTCAGGCACTGAGCCTTAATCCAGGCTATCCGGCCGCAATCGTCCCGGCTGGATAGCTTCGGCGTTCCAGTTTCCCTGCGATCTTTTCAGCGATCATTGCACCAATCGGCAATGCTGACGTCGCAGCGGGCGATGGCGCATTACACACATGCAACATGCGGTTGCTTTCCAGAAACAGAAAATCATGCATCAGCGAGCCGTCCTGCATGACCGCTTGCGCTCTGATGCCAGCCTCCTGAGGCTGCAAGTCGTTCAGCTCCAGGCCCGGACAATATTTCCGGCACTCGGCCAGATAGCGCTGCCGGGACAACGAATTGCGTAATTCGCGCCAGCCTGATTTCATATGCGTGCTGATCAGTTTCCAGAACCCGCCATACGTCATGAACTCCGATGTGTCGAGCCAGGAGAACGAAAATTTCGGATAACCTTCGCGCGACAATCCGAGCACCGCATTGGGCCCGGCGGTCACCCCTCCGTCGATCATGCGCGTCAAATGGATACCAAGAAACGGCATGGATGGATCGGGCACCGGATAGATCAGCGACTGTATGATGCTGTTGCGCGCAGCGGGCAGACGGTAATATTCGCCGCGAAACGGTATGATCTGGAAATCGGTTTTCAGGCCCGCCAGCCTTGCAAGACGATCGGACTGAAGGCCGGCGCATACGACAAGGCAGGATGCCAGCCACTGACGGTCCTCGCTAGTCGTGATCGTAACGATGCCGCCCTTTTCCTCGATCCCCGACACCTCGGCATGATAGACGATGTGTACACCGCGCTTTTTCAGCTCATGCGCGATGGCGTTGCAGACCTGCTTGTAGTCCACAATGCCCGTGCCCGGCACGAAGATGGCTCCGAGTCCGGTGATGTTGGGTTCGCGGCGGCGCAGTTCTGCCGCATCGATTTGCTCCGCTTCCACGCCGTTCTGCCGCGCGCGGGTCAGCAGCACTTCCATGCGTCCAAGATCGGCATGGCTGGTGGCGACAATCATCTTGCCGCATTTGACGTTGGCGATATTTTTCGACTTGCAGAAGGCTTCGGTTTCGATCGCGCCCTGACGGCATAGCCGAGCCTTAAGGCTTCCCGGCGCGTAATAGATACCTGAATGGATAACACCGCTATTATGGCCGGTCTGGTGCAGCCCCGGCCAGCCTTCCTTTTCCAGAACCACCATGCTTGCATTTGGATGGGCGTCGCTGAATTTCAGCGCAGTCGCGAGGCCGACAATGCCTCCGCCGATTATGCAAAGATCATAGCTCATAGCGGTCCCGCTGTCACAGCCGGAGCAGAAGCTGTCAATCTTCGACGGTCTCCCGCCGGTCATCCGCTCCGGACTATTCAATTAGCGGCGCGAGGGATCAGACTTCTTCATCCTCGTCGCGCGAGCCGCCGACAATACCCGTCACATCATCTCCGGAATCATCGTCGTCGACTTCGATAAAGGGTTCATCATCATCGCCAAGATCGGCGTCATCATCGTCAATTTCCACAATGTCCTCGCCTTCCAGATTCGGAAGATCGCTATCATTGCTATCCGCTTCGTCAAGCGAAACGATTTCGACATTGCTCGGCGGGCTTACGATGAGATCGTCATCATCATCGTCTGTGGCATTACCCGACAATGTCGCGCGTGCGCCGGCATCCTGATGTTGGAAGACCGTATTGCATATGGGGCAGATGATTTCTTCGCGATTCAAATCGTAGAATTTGGAACCGCAGTTCCCGCATACACGCTTCGTACCTCGGGCAGCTTTCAATGACATCGAAGGGCCTCGTCACCTATTCTTTTTCATGTTTTCCGGAAATTGGGCATTTGCATAGGCATGGATAGCACGACATGTCAAAGCATAAAGTTCAATTTTGGTTTCGTGATTGAGAATTGACAGCGCTGCATCCCCCGGGTTCTAAAGCACAATACGCGTTTCCTCGACATTTCCAACACGGAACAAGCCTATCAGGGCAGGACCATGAAGCAATTCACAGCGGCCCGCAGCGGCCCCTTAAGCGGCAAGACCAGCGTTCCTGGCGACAAGTCAATTTCTCACAGGGCTCTGATGTTCGGAGCGCTTTCAATCGGCGAAACACGGATCACGGGTCTGCTTGAGGCGACCGACGTACTGGCGACCGCGCGGATTGTTGCCCAGCTCGGCGCCAATGTCTCCAGAAGCGATGAGGGGGAGTGGATCGTCGCCGGCCGCGGCGTAGGGGGGCTTTGCAAGCCGGACGAACCGCTTGATTTCGGGAATTCCGGTACAAGTGCGCGGCTTATGGCGGGGATCATAACCGGGCATGACATTGAAGCTGTCTTCCAGGGCGACGAATCGCTGTCACGCCGCCCGATGGGCCGGGTTCTGACGCCATTGAAGCAAATGGGCCTGAGCATTCCCGACTCGCATCGCGATACCCTGCCATTAACATTGCGCGGCGCGGCTCAGCCAATCCCGATTTCATACAAACTGCCGGTTCCCTCCGCGCAGGTAAAGTCGGCTGTGTTGCTTGCCGGCTTGAGTTCACCAGGCGATACGACTGTCATCGAGCCCGAGATCACCCGCGACCACACCGAAAAAATGCTGCAATATTTCGGGGCGAGGCTCGATATCGTTGATGGCGAGAATGGGCGGAGCATTACCCTGAAAGGGCACCCGATACTGCAAGGCAAGCCGATAAACGTCCCCGGCGACCCGTCCTCTTCGGCCTTCCTGACGGCGGCGGCGCTCATCTGTCCGGGCTCCGACATCACGATCGAAAACGTCCTCGTCAACCCCACCCGCACCGGTTTCTACCAGACGCTCGAAGAAATGGGCGCCAACGTCACTTTCGAGAATCACCACGAACAGGGCGGCGAACCCGTCTGCGACATTCGCGTTCAATACAGCAAGCTGAAAGGCGTCACGGTCCCTCCGGAGCGCGCTCCGTCCATGATCGACGAATATCCGATCCTGGCGGCGCTGGCGGCCTATGCGGAGGGGCAAACGGTCATGCAGGGACTGGCGGAGCTACGCGTCAAGGAAAGCGACCGGCTTGCCGCGACCGAAACCGCGCTGGCGGCCTGCGGCGTTGATGCACATTCGGAAGACGACACGCTGATCGTGCGCGGACTGGCTGAAAATGTGCCGGGCGGCGGCGTCATCGCAACGGAGATGGACCACCGGATCGCCATGTCCTTTCTCGTCTTGGGCCTACAAGCGCAGGAACCGGTTATTGTGGACGACATTTCAATGATCGAGACGAGCTTTCCCAGTTTCTTTACTTTGATGGAAAGTCTTGGCGCCCGCTTCAAGGCCACGAGCTGAAAGGATCAGCAGTCCGAAAGGAGACGAAATGATTATCGCGATTGACGGTCCGGCCGCATCGGGAAAGGGGACGTTGGCCAAACGCATCGCAGAACATTATGGCTTTGATCATCTCGATACCGGCCTGTTGTACCGCGCGGTTGCGCGAAATGTGCTTCAAGCCCAGGAAGATCTGAATGACGCGGAAGTCGCTGCGCGCCATGCGGTCGAGCTAAACCCGTCGGCTCTTGATGAAACCGTTCTGCGCGGCGGCGGAATCGGCGAAGCCGCCTCGATCGTTGCGCAATTCCCGCAGGTTCGCGAGGCCCTGTTCATGTTTCAGCGGCGCTTCGCGGCGGAACGCGAGGGCTCCGTGGTGGAGGGCCGGGATATCGGAACGGTGATTTTCCCCAAGGCTGACATCAAGCTCTACATCACCGCGCATCGCAGCGAACGCGCCAAGCGCCGCTATCAGGAGCTGGTGGACCGCGACGAGCGGACAACCGAGGAGCAAGTCTATGCGGATCTCGAAAAGCGTGATCTGCGCGACCAGACCCGCGCATCGTCGCCATTGCGCATTGCTGAAGACGCACTCTTGCTCGATACAACCGAATTGGATATAGATGCTTCTTATTTTGCAGCCGTAAGATTGATTGACACCGCTATCGGACGTTCCGGTTAAACATCTCGGACGCGCGGGCGGTTTAGCCGGTAGCTATCCCCATCAGGGGCGATTTCTCTCTTTCGGACAAAAAAACTTACAGATTCTCGGAAAAGCGCTCTTCCTCGCCGGTCGGAGAGGCTTTGCCGCCTATTCTGTTGGAACCACGAAACAAACCACCGGCAGGAAATTTGATGAGTCAAACGCAGATCAACGGACAGGGAGCGAACGAATATAATCCGTCACAGGAAGACTTCGCCGCGCTGTTGGAAGAATCTTTTCTGGAATCGGATATCGGAGAAGGTTCCGTCGTTAAGGGCACCATCGTTGCCATTGAAAATGATCTCGCCGTTATCGATGTCGGTCTGAAGACCGAAGGCCGGGTCCCGGTCAAGGAATTTGGCGTAACCGGCCGCAATGCGAATCTTTCGGTTGGCGATCAGGTCGAAGTCTATCTTGAACGCGTGGAAAATGCGCTCGGCGAAGCCGTTCTCAGCCGCGACAAGGCCCGGCGCGAGGAAAGCTGGAACCGGCTTGAGGAAAAATTCAACGCCGGCGAAAAGGTCGAAGGGGTTATCTTCAACAAGGTCAAGGGCGGCTTTACCGTGGATCTCGACGGCGCTGTCGCATTCCTACCCGGCAGCCAGGTCGATATTCGTCCCGTACGCGACATCGGCCCGCTCATGAACATGCCGCAACCTTTCCAGATCCTGAAAATGGATCGCCGCCGCGGCAATATTGTTGTCTCACGCCGGTCCGTTCTCGAAGAGACCCGTGCGGAACAGCGCTCTGAAATCGTCGCCAAGCTCGAAGAAGGTCAGGCTGTCGATGGGGTCGTCAAGAACATCACCGATTACGGCGCGTTCATCGATCTGGGCGGCATTGACGGCCTTCTCCATGTGACCGACATGGCGTGGCGCCGCGTCAATCACCCGAGCGAAATCCTCAATGTAGGCGACACGGTCAAAGTGCAGATCGTCCGCATCAATCCCGATACCCATCGCATCAGTCTCGGCATGAAGCAGCTTGAGTCCGATCCCTGGGAAGGCATCGACGCGAAATACCCGATCGGCGCAAAATTCAACGGCAAAGTCACCAATATCACGGATTATGGCGCGTTCGTTGAACTTGAACCGGGCGTTGAGGGCCTGATCCACGTTTCGGAAATGAGCTGGGTCAAGAAGAATGTCCATCCGGGCAAGATCGTCTCCACCAGCCAGGAAGTCGAAGTTCAGGTTCTGGAAGTCGATCCGAACAAGCGCCGTATCTCGCTCGGCCTGAAGCAGACCCAGGAAAATCCATGGGATGCCTTTGCTGAGAAGTTCCCGAAAGGGACCGAGATCGAAGGTCAGGTGCGCAACATTACCGAGTTCGGTCTCTTTATAGGTCTTGAAGGCGGCATAGACGGCATGGTTCATCTGTCCGACCTGGATTGGAACAGACCCGGCGAAGAAGCTCTGAAAGACTTCAAGAAGGGCGACATGGTCTCGGCGGTCGTTCTCGATTCCGATCCGGAGAAGGAACGCATCAGCCTTGGTATCAAGCAGCTTGGCAGCGATCCGTTCAAGGCCGCCGACAATCTCCGCAAGGGCGTAACCGTCACTTGCGAAGTGCTTGAAGTCAAGGATGGCGGTCTGGAAGTCAAGATCGCAGGCACCGACATGACGGCCTTCATCCGCCGCGCCGATCTCTCGCGCGACCGTTCGGAACAGCGTCCGGAACGGTTCTCGAAAGGCGACATGGTCGATTCGGCAATCCAGTCCGTCGACAAGAGCAACCGCAAGATCTCCGTGTCCATCAAAGCGCTTGAGATCGCTGAAGAAAAAGAAGCAGTCGCACAATACGGCTCGACCGATAGCGGCGCTTCGCTCGGCGATATTCTTGGCGCGGCCCTGTCCAAAGCTCAGGGCGACGAAGTGGTCGGCGAAGACGAGACGGCCAACGACGACAAATAGGCTAACCGCCGGAGCGGAGGCGATCCGCTCCGGCCTCGACACATAACGCTGACCGGTATTTGCTTAAAACAACGTAACGCCGGTAGCCACTTTCTGTTCTTTGAAGTAAGAACGGCGTATCACTCCTCAGTTCCGGGCCGTATCAATCTATGGGGAAATTATGACGCTCGAAGCCGATAGTCTCGCTGAACGCCGCCGTCTCAAGCGTCGCGTGCGTTTTTGGCGTATAGGTGCGATTCTACTTGCGGTTACCGCAATCATCTTCGGTTTTGCCACCTATAATCGTGATTTCGTGGCTCAGCTTGGCATCAACCCGCATGTCGCGCGCATATCGATCGAAGGCTTCATCGGCGATGACAAACAGCAGCTCAATCTGCTGTCAAGCCTCGCTGAAAATGAGAATGTGACCGGCGTCATTGTTCACATCAACAGCCCCGGCGGCACGACGGCTGGCGCGGAAGCTCTTTATGCCGAATTGCGCAAGCTGGACGAGAAGAAACCCGTTGTCGCCGTATTCGGAACAGCCGCGACTTCGGCCGCCTATCTCGCCGGCGTTGCCGCAGACCATATTATTGCACGCGGGAACACCATTACCGGCTCGGTCGGCGTGATTCTCCAATGGGCCGAAGTTTCCGAGCTTCTCAAGAGCTGGGGCATCAACATGCGGGAAGTGCGCAGCGGCGATCTGAAAGCCGTTCCCTCGCCCTTTACGCCTCCCGATCCCGCAAGCCAGGCGCTCATTCAGGAGCTTGTGCGCGAATCACGCGAATGGTTTGTCGGTCTGGTGGCAGAGCGGCGCAATCTTTCGCCGAACGAGCTCGTGCCAGTGCGCACCGGCAAGATCTATTCCGGACGGCAAGCCCTGGAAGCTGGTCTGATTGATCAGATCGGCGGCGAAGACGACGCCCTTGCATGGCTGCAGGCGGAAAGAGGCGTTGCCGAGGATATTATGATTATCGAGTGGAAAGCTGACGATAGCTCCGAAAGTTCGGTCCTGATGAAAAGCGTGATCAGATTTGCAGCAAGCGCTTTCGGCATTCCGGCGGATCGGATAGCGTTGCTTCTCGGAGACAGTCATTCACTCAATCAACTTGACGGCCTTGTTTCGCTTTGGCACCCTTCAAGACATTAGCCACAAAGAAATGACACGCCTTCAGCAGATTGGGCGAAGATGATCAAATCAGAGCTTGTTGAAAAGATTGCAGCTCAAAATCCGCATCTGTTTCAGCGGGATGTTGAACTTATTGTTAACGTAATTTTCGATGAAATTATTGCTGCTCTTGCTCGCGGCGAGCGTGTCGAATTGAGGGGGTTTGGCGCCTTCTCCGTAAAACACCGCCCTTCACGAACAGGCCGAAATCCCCGTACAGGTGATCAAGTTTTCGTAGACGAGAAATATGTCCCTGCGTTTAAAACGGGTAAAGACTTGCGGATACGCATGAATAAGGTTTTTGAAACCGAAAAGCCTGTAGACTCCGCAGCGAAGAAGAAAAGCCGAAAGAAAAAAAGCGTCAGTTGAACGCTTGAGGTCGGGAGCTGTCAATGAGATTGCTGCGCATTCTGGTTCTGTTCGTATTGGCGATTGCTATTGTCGCATTCGCCGTGGCGAACCGTCATTTCGTGAATTTCGTGATCGATCCGCTCGGCGGACCGGCGAGCAACTTTTTCGTGGAAGCGCCACTTTTCGTGTTCCTGTTCGGCGCCATGCTGATCGGCTTTGTCATTGGCGGGGTCGCGGCGTGGTTCGGCCAGGGCCGCTGGCGGCAGGCGGCTCGCATGCGGGCCAAAGAAGTCACCATGCTCAAGAAGGATGTGGATCGTCTTACGCGGCATCTGCGCATCCTTGAGCGCGCTCCGCAGTTCAGGAACTATTCCAATCAGACGGAAGTTGAAGAACGCCCTCTGGTCCACTGACAAAAAAACGAGATCGTGTCCGGGCGTGACGAGAAGAGCAACGCATCTGCGTCTTTTCTTTCGCCCCGTGCACATCGAAGCCCGAGGCAGCTTTGCGGCGGTATATTTCATCCGGTTCGAAATTCGAAGCCGATATTGGTTACTCTCGCGCCGTAGTCGACGGAGATTGGGTGTTTCTGGCCGGAACCACCGGTTTCGACTATCGCAACATGACCATCGCGCCCGATGCTGCGGCACAATGCACGCAGGCGCTAAAAAATATTTCGGAAGCGCTTTGCGAAGCCGGCTCCAGCCTTGCCGATATTGTCCGCATTCGCTACATACTTCCTGATAGCGATGATTTCGAACCCTGCTGGCCAACTCTGCGTAATGCTTTCGCAGACAAGCCGCCAGCAGCAACAATGATCATTGCCGGGTTATACGATCCGCGCATGAAGATCGAGATAGAAGTCACCGCAAAAATATCGGCTTAAACGAAGTCGCAAACGGAATTGCGCAGCTACGTTCGTTAGGCTGTGCGGAAAAGCGGCGTGTCGTTTGCAGCACTTGCAAGAGCAATGCCGCAGTTGATATAGCGTTGCTTTCCTTTTTGAGGTGAGGACAGGTTTTGAGCACCGGCGTAAAAATTTGCGGTCTGCGGACGCGTCAAACGCTTGACGCGTCTATCAATGCAGGCGCAACGCATTACGGTCTGGTGTTTTTCCACAAAAGTCCGCGCAATGTCACGCTCAGTGAGGCGGCCGCATTGGCAGACCACGCGCGCGGGCGCATCTTATCCGTTGCGCTGACGGTCGATGCGTCCGATGAACTGCTTGAGACCATTGTCGAGACCGTTCGTCCTGACATGCTTCAGCTTCACGGCGCGGAAACGCCGGAGCGCGCAAGCGGGATACGCAAGCGAACCGGCCTCCCTTTGATCAAGGCGATCAGCGTAGGCGCTGCAGGCGACATCGCTGCGGCAAGACCCTTTGACGGCATCGCCAACATCATCCTGTTTGACGCCAAGCCGGTAGAGGGACGCAACGCCCTCCCCGGCGGCAATGGCCTGACGTTCGACTGGAGCCTGCTCGCACCGGTGCGCGGTACGTCATTCATGCTCTCGGGCGGCCTGACGCCGCAAAATGTAGCCGAAGCGGTCCGTCTGACCGGCGCGCATATTGTTGATGTTTCATCCGGCGTCGAAAGCGCGCCCGGCATTAAGGATCCCGAACGGATCCGGCATTTTGCCAAAAATGCGCGCACTGCCGCTCTTGAAGAGATTTCTCATGGATAATCAACCGACAAGCCAGCACAACAGCTTCAAGACCGGACCCGATGAAGACGGTTTCTTCGGCATTTTCGGCGGCCGTTTCGTCGCTGAAACGCTGATGCCGCTCATGCTTGATCTTGAGCAGGCTTATGAGGACGCCAAAAACGATCCCGCCTTTCAGCTCGAACTCGACGCTTTGAACGCCCATTATTCCGGCCGCCCCAGCCCGCTTTACCTAGCAGAACGGCTGACGGATCATTTTGGCGGCGCGAAGGTCTACTTCAAACGCGACGAGCTTAATCATACCGGCTCGCACAAGATCAACAACTGCCTTGGGCAGATCCAGCTCGCCCGGCGCATGGGCAAGACGCGCATCATCGCCGAGACCGGTGCGGGTCAGCATGGCGTCGCAGTGGCGACGGTGGCGGCGCGGTTTGGCCTGCCCTGCGTTGTCTATATGGGCGCGACAGATGTTGAGCGGCAAAAACCCAACGTGTTCCGGATGAAGCTTCTTGGTGCAGAGGTCGTGCCCGTCACCTCCGGCACCGGCACGCTCAAGGACGCCATGAACGAGGCCCTGCGTGACTGGGTCGCCAATGTCGACGAGACATATTACATCATCGGCACGGTTGCCGGGCCGCACCCCTA
>JAHQVI010000172.1 GCA_019634405.1 Hyphomicrobiales bacterium | reverse complement strand
GATAACACAGGCAACGCCCGTGAGCGCTTCGGCTTCGCTGATGTCGATGGATCTGATCGTGGCGTGAGCATGCGGGCTGCGCAGCACCTGCATATGTAGCATGCCGGGCATGATCGTGTCGCCCGCATAGCGCAGCTTGCCGGAGACCTTGCCTGGCGCATCAAGGCGGCGCACATTGCTGCCGATGAAGGACGTCTGCTCCGCTTCCGGCTCAAGCGCCGTAATCGCCATCTTGCCCGCAATTACGTCGCGAGCGATTTCGACCGCTTCGAAGATCTTGGAGTAGCCCGTGCAGCGGCAGATATTGCCGCCGAGACGTTCCTTGATTTCCTCGATATCGGCATCGGGATTTGCGCGCAACGCCGACGTGGCCGCCATAACCATGCCGGGAATACAGTAGCCGCACTGACTTGCGCCGGTCTTGTGGAATGCTTTCTGGATCGGCGTCAGGCCGCTGCCATGGGGCGCAAGCCCCTCGATCGTCTCGATTGTTGCGCCATTGGCCTTAGCTGCGGGCATAAGACACGATTTGACAAGCTTACCATCGACGAAAACGGAACATGTGCCGCATTCGCCTGCGCCGCAGCCTTCCTTCGCGCCGGTCAGATTGAGATCGTCACGAATGAAATCGAGCAGGCGCTGATGGGGCTGTGTCGTTCGGCGGATTTTCCGGCCGTTGATTTCCAGTTCCATGTCAAGCATGAGAGGCCTCCGCAAGTTCTGCATCTGGCAGGTTTACGCCGCAATCAATCAAAGCGTTTTCGAGCGCCGCCTCAACGAAGCCGCGCACGACATTGCGCCGGTATTCGACGCGCGAACGGGAGGCGACGCGCTGTTGCGGCGCTTCGCTTACCGTCGCGATCAGCTCGCGGGAAATGATCTGGCCCTTGAGCTGCTCCTCAACATCGGTCAGCCGCAGCGGAACAGGCCCCACTCCACCGAGCGCCAGCCGGACATCCTCGAAGATTTTCTGCGTCGGATCGGTTTTGACGACAGCGGCCGCACAAACAGATGAAATGACAAGAGAGCGGCGCTGCCCGACTTTTTCGAACGCGCCGCCATAGCCTTCCAGCGAGTCGCAGATGATCGCGGTTACGATTTCGCCTGGCTGAAGCCCGGTTTTGCCGGGACCTTGAATGAAATCCGCAACAGGAAGCGTTCTGTGCGTGATGTCGGCACCGTCCATGCGGGCAATCTCGATCGCACCGTTCATTGCAATGACTGGTGGCATGCCGTCTCCGGCAGGCGATGCATTGACAATGTTCCCGGCAAGCGTTGCCTGTTCGCGGATCTGGTCGTCAGCAAACCAGATCGAGCAATATGGCATACAGGGAAGATGACGACGCAGCGCTTCGTCGGTCAGAAACTGCTGATAGACGATATTTGTGCCAAGCCTGACGCGGCCGTCATTGATTTGATAGCCTGAAAGCTCATCAATCCGCGTGATGTCTATCAGTTCCGGGATATGCACATCACCGGCGCGGCCTTCGCGAGCCCAGGGCAGGATGTCCGTGGCGCCCGCAATGAGCCGGCTGCCGTCGGGCGCCATCCGAAGCAATCTGAATGCCTCGGATAGCGTTGACGGCATGTGATACTGATCGCAGGTCAGCATCGTCAAACTCCGTTTACAGATACGACAGCTATTCGGCCGCTATAGCGTTCTTTGCGACCGCGTGATCGTTTTTGACGACGACCTTGATTGCATCTTCAACACGATCTTTTGCGTAACGAATAGCTTCGAGCAGATCGCTCATTGCAAATGTATGCGTATGGATCAGGGTTGCATCAAAGCGTTTCTGACGCATGAACGCCTCGGCCCGGTGTGTTGCTGTCTTGCCCTCGCCGCGGATGCCGTAAAGGTAGATATTATTGCGCACGAGATGGGCGATATCCACTCCCGGCGATTCATGCGGAAACGCTGCCAGACAGATCTTGCCGCCACGATTGACCATCTGCGCGGCGTCGTTCACCGCGTTCGGAGCAGCAGAGCATTCGACAACGTAATCGACACCCTTGCCATTTGTAAGTTTCCTGACGGCTTCGACCGGATTTTCATTGCGGACATTGATCACGTGATCCGCGCCAAGCTGCTTGCCGATATCAAGGCGATTGTCGCGCGTACCCGTCAGGATCACCGGCTGTGCGCCCAGCGCCTTGGCGACTGCAACACCAAGCAGACCGATCGGGCCCGGGCCGGTCACGACGACGCTTTCGCCCGCAACAAGGCCGCCAAGCTCGG
The DNA here is from genome assembly GCA_019634405.1 of Hyphomicrobiales bacterium. Lineage (GTDB taxonomy): Bacteria > Pseudomonadota > Alphaproteobacteria > Rhizobiales > Rhodomicrobiaceae > JAHQVI01. Next base: position 4,766 of record JAHQVI010000172.1, on the reverse strand, counting down.
TCAGGCCGTACATGGCGGTGCCGGCTGTCACGACGAGCGTAGCTTCCTCATCGGACATGCTGTCGTCAACGTGAACCAGCGTGTTAATGTGGTTGACCTGATATTCGGTGAAGCCGCCATCCGTTGTGAAACCGTTGGCGCGATGCCCCTTGTCGACGTCGCCGTAATTTTTCCCATAATTATGACAGGATGTATACATGCCCTCGCGGCAGCGCTTGCATTGCCCGCAACCGGCATGAATTTCAACGGTGACCCGCTCGCCGATCTTGTATTCGTCAACGCCTGGTCCGAGAGCAACGACCGTGCCCATATATTCGTGGCCGGGCGTAAAGCCTTTGTTGAATGGGAGGCCGCCTTCGATCATGGCGGGCGGACCGTGATAAATGATCTCAAGGTCCGTCGCACAAATGGCCACAGCGTCGATCCGCACCAACACTTCGGCGCGGCTGGGCACTGGAACGGCTTTGTCTTCGTAGCTAAGATTGCCGGGGTCTCCCAAAACCCAGGCTTTCATCTTTTCTGGAATTGGGTATTCCGTGCTCGTCTTAACACTGTCTGGCATTGCCATCGCTATCCTCCTTGTCATCGCGCCTTCGGCGCTTTCCAAGTTCACATTCAATGTCTGACAATAGACGTGTGCACGGATCGTAACTTTGTATGCGCTACAAGGCGCTATCCAGTTTCAGTGAAGTCGCTTGCGGTAATATCATGACATTCAAACTCGTCTGAAATTTCCAGTGCACGCAGTTCTAAAAAGTAAATTCGAGAGGAAGCCACCGGTTGTGATCGCAGCAGTCGACGGTGTTCCCATATTGATGACCCGCAAAAGCGAAAATGCAGTTTGTCTTGTCAAATTGTATACGTTGATTCAAACCAAATCACCTGTGTTAAGTCAATTACTTTTTTTATAGTGAAATTCAATTTGATATTGTGAAATTGCATGCAGTGTTATGGAGGCAATACACGATGCCTATGGCTCAACAGTATACACAGGAGCACGACACATTGTTGAAGATAGTTATGATAATATACAATAATTGATTACTCGCTATTATTATTATTGATGATAACGAATAAGACGAGAACGTGTATTGCAATAATTTGAATGTTTTACTTGCTCTCCTGTGAGCAAGAGAGCAATATTAAGGTGCTGGATTTTGGTGCAGTGAAGGGTGGGTACAACCTGCGCGAATTATCAGCAGCGCGTAGAACAGATTTTGCAATATATCGCTAAAACGAAATTAAATGGTCTAAAAGCAATTTTCTCTCATTTACGGAAAAGGCATTTATATTTTAAGAATATTTCAAGATTTTTTTATGAAAACTTATTTGTACTTAAATAAAAACGGGCGCAATATGCGATCAGTTACCGCAGGCACCCGTCTTTGATCAATCTGGAACTTCTAATACGGGGATCTGTTGTCAATTGCTCAGACGAGCCGTGCCTCTGCGCCCGTCATTGCGGGTCCAACGGACAGAAGTGCCATTGACGCTGAGCTTGTAGCAGTAGGCGCGTCCGTCGGACCAGTTCTGCCATTTCTGACAAAGCTGACTTTTGCTGACCCACCAGCGGCCACGGTCTTTCGTGACTTTCTCACCAGCCAGGGTTGCAAGGCTTTTCGAGCTTTTTCCTGTCATCGTACCGTTTGATCGGTAGCGGATTGGAACGGTGCTGCCGATCGGCGTATGAAGGTGGATTGTCTTTCCACTAATAGCACTTCGAAGGTTGCTGCCAGACAAAGCCTTATGTCCATCGGACGCTGATGCGGTACCGGCGATGATAGTTGCGGCTGTTACCGCCAATGTGAGTGTCTTGAACATTTTCACCTGAGAAACACAACTAACAATCTATATTCAACACAATGCAAAGATGGCTGAAATCGGGCTTTGTTACATAATTTTTTGGAAGTTTACTGCAACTTCGATCATGCGGCTGAATAAATGGGGCACCGGCATCGCGGAAAAAAATTGATTTTCAACAGCTTGTAATCAAAAAATCCAAGCTGATATTTCCGCCTATGGGCAATATTCGGATGCGGCAATAGATAAAAAAAGACGTATACAGACTATTTTTTCATTGTTTCGATCTGAGAATGCGTTTGAATTATGTCGCAGTGCAGCATGAATCCGGGTCAAACGTCACTCGTCGGCGCTTCAAGTTTCTTCATTTCGGCATAGCTGAACCGGATCGCGGCGACCCCATCGAAATACACAAAATGAAATTCGCTGCGACGCGAAGCCAGCCGCGTCGGTAGGGGTGCGTAGCGAAAGGAGCCCCCGCCCAGATGTGGGGTGATATTCCCCACATCGGTCGCCGCATTATGTTCGACCCGCAGAAGATGGAGCGTTTTTCCCTCAGAATTCGTCGCTGTGAACGGCACGCCGGCAAGACGCAGAAAGCTTGTCGGGTCGCTGGCGGCGGCGAAACCCTCGCAAAAAGCCTTCTCGACGAGATCCAGATCTTTCAGCTCGTCATTGGTGGCGGGATGTTCGTGATCGTGCTGGTGGTCGTGGAGGTGCGGCGTCTGCCATTGAGCGGCTTTCGCGGGCGCCCCATTGTGCCCGACGCCGTGGCTATGGGAGTGATCGTCGTGAGATCCGTGCATTTGACCGTTCCTCCTAGAAGCTGACTGGCTTGTCGATCATGCCCCTGTGAGAGCCCATCTTACCATGCGCAACGAGCGAGCCCATGACCTCGACGGCAACGCGCACGCCAAGCAGCGCGGTGATGTCGGATGTATCATAGGGCGGGCTGACTTCAACGACTTCGAGGCCGCAAATCCCCTCAGCAGCGACAAGGCCGAGCAGCTTCAGCGCTTCGCGAGGCAGGAAACCGCCCGGCTCGGGCCATCCCGTTCCGGGAACGAAGCCGCAATCGACGCTGTCCACATCGAAGGAGATATAAACCGCGTCCGCGTCTTTCCATGCCAGCTCAAGCGCGACTTCAGCCGTGCGCTCCAGACCAAGTTTCTCGATATCCTCGATGGTGAGCACGTTTGTCTGCCGCTTGCGGGCCTCCGCGACGCCATAACGCGGCACCTGCCAGCCTCCAATGCCAAGCTGCACAAGGTTGGTTGCGGGCACATTCTCCATATTGGTCGCCCAGTACCAGGGCGTAGTGTGCATCCGCTCATCGAGATCCTTTTCCTGAATGTCGATATGGCGGTCGAAATGAATGATGCCGATCCGTTTCGACGTGCATTCGGCGATACCGCGCACGCATGGGAAGCCGATCGAATGGTCGCCGCCAAGCATGATCGGCAGCGCGCCGGAGGAGAAGACGTGGCTGACGCCGCGCGTAATCTGGTCGAAGCTTTTCTCCAGATTTGCCGGAATGGTGAACACGTCACCAACGTCACACAGCGTCATCTGTTCGCGCAAATCGACGCCCAGCTCGTAATTATACGGCGTATAGAGCGCTGATATGCGGCGCATGCCTTGCGGACCAAAGCGGGTGCCGGGACGATAGGTCGTGCCGCTGTCGAAGGGAATGCCAAGCACGGCGGCGTCATATTTTCCGACATCGCGGACATTCTCCACATAAGGCGCTTTCAGGAAGGTGTTGATACCGGCGAAATGCGGTAATTCCCCGCGCGCGAATGTCGGGATGGTTTTGTCGTTAATGCAATCCGCGCCCGGCAGGCCCATATCGAGTGCCCATTGCTGCTCGCGCCGCCAGCCATCTTCCGGCAGCTTGCCCTCGGCCTCGGCCGCCTTCCAACCAAGCGAGTCCTTCGCATTGAAATTGGGGTGGTGAGCGTGGCTGCGGCGTGCATGGAAAGGGAAAGTTTGCGCGAAACGCCGCTTATGCGCTTTGGGTCTGTGGAACATTTTTTGCTCTGTTTGTCGTTAGGTTTTCGGTCGCGAGAAACTCTGCCGTGCGCGCTGCGTCGATGATGCTGGCGTCCTTCAGCTTCAGGTCATAGGTAATCGTTGCGCCATAGGCGTTGGGAAAATCGGGATCATGCCGCACCTTGTCGAAAACGATCAGCCGCGTGCCCAGCTTGAATGCTTCCGCAATATCATGTGTGACCATGAAGATGGTCATATCATGCTGCTTCCACAAATCGGCCAGTAGCTCATGCATATCACTTCGGACGCCAGGATCAAGCGCGCCAAATGGCTCATCAAGCAGCAGGATCTGCGGGCTTTTCATGAGGCTTTGAGCGATGGCGAGGCGTTGCTGCATGCCGCCGGAGAGCTGCGAGGGATAGCGGTCGCGCGCATGGGCGAGACCAATGCGTTCCAGGAGCCCGTCGGCCTTTTCGCACGCGGCCTTGCGCTCTTTGCCAAAGACGCGGCCGAGAAAGGCGGAGCCGTCGAAATCGGCGGCCAGCAGCAGGTTTTGGCGAACGGTCAGATGCGGAAAGACCGAATAGCGCTGAAAGACGATACCGCGTTCCGGCGTTGGTTCGGCGGGCAGCGGGGTATCGTCAATCAGGATTTGTCCGCGCGACGCCTGCTCCTGGCCGAGCAGAATGCGCAGGAATGTCGACTTCCCGCATCCGGACGCGCCGACAATGGTGCAGAACGTACCGCGTTCGACGTCCAGATTGACGCGTTCAAGAATGGGAATGTCGGCGTAGCTTTTGGATAGTTTTCTGACCGCAATCATGGTTCAAACCGCTCCGGATTGATTGTCTGACCACTGAAAGAGCAAGCGCGACAGGAGTGCGACAGCGCGGTCGATGATATAGGCGATAAGCGTGATCCAGGCGACATATGGAAGTATGACGTCCATCGCCAGATAGCGGCGTACAAGGAAG
>JAHQVI010000171.1 GCA_019634405.1 Hyphomicrobiales bacterium | reverse complement strand
TGCGGACACGTGGATCGGCGAATTTTTCCTTGCGCGTATTGATGAAGAAGCCTTGCGCACCGGCCGGCCGCTCATCCGGTATGGTCAGGAGCTTGATCTTGCCGCCAGAAACTTGCGGAATGTCATATTCCGTGGCCCAGCTTTTCGATGTGAACTCTTCTCTGATTGTATACGCGCCCGCCTTGAAGGCTTCGAGTCCCGCCGTGCGGTCGCGAAAATATTCATAGCGGACTTCGTCGAAATTCCAGCGCCCGCGATTGACCGGGAGGTCGGCGGCCCAGTAATCCGGGCGGCGCTTATAGGTGATCCACTGGCCGACCTTGTACTCGCCGATTTCATAGGGGCCCGATCCCATCGGCGCGACAAGCGAAGGCTCGTAAAAATCCTTTTCGGCATAGAACGCTTTGGAAACAATCGGCATGCCAGCGACGATCATCGGCAGGTCGCGCAGGTTTTCGCCCTTGAAGGTGAAGCGGACCGTATGGGGATCGATGACTTCGCCTTTTTCGACATCGCGAAGCGGTGTGTGAAAGGATGGATGCGCTTTTGCGGTGTCGCCGAGCATCTCAATTGAGAAGACGACATCTTCGGCCGTCACCGGCGTGCCGTCGCGGAACTCGGCCTCCGGCCGCAGGTAGAATGTGACGGAGCGCTTGTCGTCAGCGACCTCGGCGGCTTCTGCGAGCAATCCGTACATTGAGTCGGGCTCATCCAGGGCGGACGTCATCAGCGTATCGAACAATCCGGGGCCGATACTGTCCCGGTTCATTTCATACAGCCCCTGCGCGGGATCGTTTCGGATCACGAACGGATTGAAGCTGTTGAAAGTCAGCACCGCGCCGACGCCAATGGTCGAGATGCGCCCGCCCTTGGGCGCATCCGGATTGACATAGTCAAAATGCTGGAAATCGGCGGGATATTTCAGCTCGCCAAAGGCGGACAGGCCATGTGATCTTTCGGCGTTGGCCGATGCAGTCGTCACAGACAGGGCAAGCGAGCAAAGAAGAAGTTTCACATAAGATTTTTTCACAATAATTAAGCCATTTGATGCCTTGGATTTCAATTGCCTGACAAAGCCGCCGCCTTGTCGGCGTCATACCACCAGACTGTGGGGAAACCGACAGTGCGCGCCGGGAGCGGGTCGGGATGGGAGTATTTGTTCCAATAGGCGATCCGTTCATTAGGTGCGTAGAATTGCGGGATAAGGTAGTGATTCCAGAGCAGAACTCGATCAAGCGCTCGACTTGCGGCCACAAGTTCCTCCCGGTCCTTGGCTCCGATGATGATATCGATCAGCTTGTCTACGGCCGGATTTTTTATACCAATCCTGTTTCGGCTTCCCTGCGTATCGGCAGCTTGCGATCCCCAGAAATCACGCTGTTCGTTGCCTGGTGACTCGGATTGCGGAAAAACATCGGTAATAATATCAAAATCGAACGTATCTCTGCGTTTTACATATTGCGCCGCATCGACGACCCGGATTTTGGCGGTAATACCAAGCTTCTCCAGCGCTTGGGAATAAGGTTCTGCAATTTTTGTAGATGCAGGCGAATAGGAAAGAAACTCAATGGTAAAGGGGGTTCCAGTTTTAACATTTGTTAGAATTTGGTCTTTGATTTCCCAGCCTGCCTCTTTCATCAACTTGATCGCCTGACGCAGATTTTTGCGATCAACGAGACGGTTTTCGGGATTGACCGGGTTTTTATATTCGGTCGTAAAGACTTCTGGCGGCACCTGGTCTCTAATGCTGTCCAGAATGTCTAACTCCTTGCCTTGCGGAAGCCCCGTAGCTGCAAGCTCGGTATTCTCGAAATAGCTGGAAACGCGCCTGTTCAGGCCGTATGAAAGATTTTTGTTTAACCACTCAAAGTTGAAAAGAAGATTGAATGCTTGCCTTACCCGAGGATCAGCAAATTTTGCGCGGCGCAAATTCAGCACATAGCCCTGCATCGGGTGTGCGCCTTCTAATTCGATATCGCCGTTCTTGATAATTTCACCTGATCTAACAGCCGGAAAATCATAAGCCGTTGACCAGTGGTTGGCGGAACGGTCATTATAATAATCTGTCTTGCCAGCCTTAAATGCTTCAAAGGCAATAGTCATGTCTCTATAGTAATCGTAGCGGATCTGATCCATGTTATTCTTGCCGACATTGACCGGAAGATCCTTGCCCCAATAATCGTCAACGCGTTCCAGAGTAACATAGCGGCCGGCTTCAAACTGCAGGACACGATAGGGGCCGCTGCCGAGCGGGACTTCAAGCCAGCTCTCGCCCACCGGGCGTTCGTCATTGTAGAAATGCTTGGGTACAATCGGAAGCTGGCCAACAATATGAGGCAGCTCGCGGTTGCCGGTCTGATCGAATGAGAAAGTTATCTCATGATCACCGGTTTTTTCGACCTTCACGACATTCTTGTAATAGGCGGCGTAAAGCGGATCATGCTGTTTCACCGCCGCCATGCTGAAGATCACGTCTTCCGGCGTCACAGGCTTGCCGTCGTGCCAACGCGCTTCTTCGCGCAATTTATAAGTCACCGAAGAATAGTCGTCCGGATGCGTCATCCACTCCGCGAGGAGGCCATATTGCGTCGCGATTTCATCGCTGCTCGACGTCATCAGCGTGTCGTAGATGAATCCGACTGCGCGTGCGCGGTTGCCCTTGGTGGATGGAATGATATTCAGACTGTCAAACGTGCCAAGCCCCGTGAGCCGTACCGAGCCGCCTTTCGGCGCATCCGGGTTCACATAGTCGAAATGTTTGAAATCCGCGGGATATTTTACGGAGCCAATCAGCGAGTGGCCGTGCGCTTTGTCAGCAGCCTCGACGCCTGCCGGCAACATAATCAGAGCGCAAAAGAGAGAAACAAGTTTCAGGCTAGGGCGTAGCCTTTTGATCATAATAGTAAATCCAGTTTGATGTCTGTTTCACTTCGGAACCGTATAGCCTCTTATTTAAAAATGGAATGGCCGGACGCGCAGACCAAGTTAAAAATTCGTCATGCAGCGCGATTTCGTTAACGGAATGTCCATATTCCCGGTCAGACTGCGCCCGAGCCGGTTCCTGTTCTCTTGACAACCCTGTACAATGCCGCTTTGCTGACCAGTATGGGGCTTGCGAGCGCCCCGTGAGGCGACAGCCCAAGTTTCGCGTCCATTTACCCTTTAACCGGGAGGACGCATTATGCCGTCGCCAAATGAAATCACCGTTGCGCAACTTTCCCGCCTCATCGGTACCCCCGCTTGCCCGACCCTGATCGACGTTCGCACGAATGAAGATTTCGACGCCGACCCTCGTCTCATTCCGGCATCCACACATCATTCGCACCGGGACGTTGAAGCCCTTGCTCCTGCGCTGCGCGGCCAGAAGGTCGTCATTATATGCCAAAAGGGGCTGAAGCTGAGCCAGGGAGCGGCGGCGTTGCTGCGCGATGACGGGATCGCGGCGGAAACGCTTGAAGGCGGAAATGTGGCGTGGCGAGAAGCGGGCGAACCGCTTGTGCCTGAAGCGAAGATCCCCCGCGTGGCGGCATCGGATCGAACGCTCTGGGTGACGCGCCATCGGCCAAAAATCGACCGCATTGCCTGCCCCTGGCTGATCCGGCGCTTTGTCGATCCGCAAGCGCGATTTCTCTTTGTTGCGCCTTCTGAAGTGCGCGGCGTCGCGGACCGCTTTGAAGCCACCCCTTTCGATGTCGAGGACGTATTCTGGAGCCATCGCGGCGACCGCTGCACCTTTGACGCCATGATCGAGGAATTCTCGTTGGGAACCAAGGCGCTGAAACGTCTTGCTACGATCGTGCGCGGGGCCGACACCGACAGGCATGATCTTGCGCCACAATCTGCCGGTCTGCTCGCTATTTCGGTTGGTCTGTCAAGAATGTATCGCGACGATATCGTACAACTTGATGCGGGCATGTTGATTTATGACGCCTATTACCGCTGGGCGCGCGATGCGTTCGACGAAGGGCATGACTGGCCCACGACAATGAACCGGAGTTGAAGCGTGAGTGATATTGCGGCGGCAGAGCCGACATCTGAGATGAAAGCTTCGCCCTCCTTTGGAGAGGCGCTGCGGACCTGGGCGCGGATCGGCACCCTTTCCTTTGGCGGTCCGGCGGCGCAGATTGCGCTGATGCACCGTGTGATCGTAGACGAGAAAAAATGGCTTAGTGAAAAGCAATATCTCGGCGCGCTGAGCTTCTGCATGCTGTTGCCGGGACCGGAGGCAATGCAGCTTGCGACCTATTCGGGCTGGCGGCTGCACGGCGTTCTAGGCGGTCTGGCGGCCGGGTTGCTATTTGTTCTGCCGGGGGCTTTGCTCGTTTTAGCGCTGGCCGCGGTCTATGCCGCCTATGGCGAAGTCCGGATCGTCGAGACGCTTTTTCTCGGCATCAAGGCAGCGGTCGTCGTCATTGTGATTGAGGCGTTGCTGCGCGTTTCGAAGCGTGCGTTAAGCCGGATGGATCACTGGTTCATCGCCGTTCTGTCCTTCATTGCGCTGTTTTTTCTCGGATTGCCATATCCCCTGATCGTCATCGCGGCTGGCGTTTACGGCTATATGTCGAGCCGGAATGCGCCGTCGGAGGCCGGCGAAGGGGTGAAAGTCCGGGCGACCTTCTCAGGGACGCTGAAAACGGCACTGATCTGGGGAGGGATCTGGCTGGGACCATTGCTTCTGCTATCGTTTTTCGCCGGTCCAGGCGCAATATTGAGCGATGTTGGTTGGTTCTTTTCCAAGCTGGCTGTTGTGACCTTCGGCGGCGCTTATGCCGTGCTGGCCTATATGGGGCAGGACGTCGTCACCGCTTATGGATGGCTTGAAGCCGGGCAGATGATGGACGGGCTCGGGCTCGCCGAGACGACGCCGGGGCCGTTGATCCTCGTGACCGAATTTGTCGGCTATCTCGCCGCCTACAAGCATGGCGGAGGCGATCCGGCATGGATCATGGGGCTGCTTGGCGCGTTGGTAACGCTCTGGGCGACCTTTGCGCCGTGTTTCCTCTGGATATTCGTCGGCGCGCCCTATATCGAGTGGATCAATGCCCATCCTCGTCTGAAAGGCGCATTATCGGGGATCACGGCAGCGGTTGTCGGCGTGATTCTCAATCTGACGATCTGGTTTGCGCTTCACGTCTTTTTCGTGACGGTCACGCTCGAAAATGCCGGATTTCTCAGGCTTTGGACGCCAGATATCGAAACGCTCGATTGGCGGGTCGCGCTGCTGACCATTGTGAGCGGCTATCTGTTATTGGGGCGGCACTGGAGCATACAGGCCGTTCTGGGCGTCGCTGCATCGCTGGCGCTTACCGTAAGCTATGCAGGGGATTTGATCCTGATTTGAGTCTGAACCGTTTCATCCGGAATGACTGCGGATGAAACGGTTCGCTGCAATCAGTTTTGTACAGTGGACGCAGGCGTGGTTTCCTGCTGGCCCCCGGATGCCGGTTCCGCCGAGGCGGATTCGGTTGGCTCGGGTAGAGCCGGTGCGTCCGGGCTGATCGACTTCAGATATACGATCAAATTCGCTTTGGCGGTGTCTTTCTTGACGCCGGCAAAGGTCATCTTGTTGCCCGGAACACAGTCTTTCGGATTTTCAAGAAAGCAGCTAATGCGCTCATAAGTCCATTCGCCGCCGAATTCGATCAGCGCGTTGGAATAGGCGAAACCTTCATAGCTGCCAACGGCGCGGCCGAGTACGCCATACAGGTTCGGGCCGATCTTGTTCGCGCCGCCTTCGTCGAAACTGTGGCATGCGACACATTTCTTGGCTTCCTTCGCGCCGTTTTCCACTGACGCCGAAGCAAGCAGAACAGGCAGCGGCGTCGCCGGTTCGGCTACGGGAGCTGCGCCGCCCGAACCGCCAGGATCGGTTGCAGCCACTTCTGGCTCAGGTTCAGCACCGCCCCGTGTGGTGTATGTGATATCTATAAACGTTCTCACACCGAAGATAACAAGCAGCGCAGACAGCGTTGCGCCCGCCGCCATATTCACCAGCCACTTATCCATTTGCTGCCCTTCCTTATTGCTGTCGCGCCGCATATTCGTCCAAAGCACTGTAAATCATGCGCTGAAAAACTTTACCGCTTGCCAATACGACAGCTGTTGTCGCAGAAAAAGCCCTCTGAGTTAGGCGAATTGTCTCATTAGAACATCTACAAGTTAGCTTACAGCAGATTTGCAGCCTGCCGCGCAATGCCAAATAAGACCCAAAGGATTGAAAAATGGCTAGCCCGCTAATTGTCATACCCGCCCGGATTGGCGCAACGCGCCTGCCGCAAAAGCCGCTGGCCGATATTGGTGGCGACCCGATGATCGTTCATGTCTGGCGCCGGGCGATTGAAGCAAATGCCGGTGACGTGGTCGTTGCGACCGATTCCGAAGAGATCGCTGAAGCTGTTGAAAAAGCGGGTGGCCGTCCGGTCATGACGAGCCCTGATCACCCGAGCGGGTCAGACCGGGTATTCGAGGCCGTCAATCTCGTCGATCCGTTCGGTGCGATCGATGTCGTGCTCAATCTTCAGGGCGATCAGCCGATTTTCGATCCTTCGCTTCTGACCGACTGTCTGGTCCCGCTGGAAGATCCCGCGACAGATATTTCCACCGTGGCCGCAACGTTGACCGATCCCTCGAAAGTCAATGAGCCAAGCGTCGTCAAGATGATCGGCACGCCGCTTTCGCGCCAAGGCGTTTATCGCGCCCTTTATTTCAGCCGCGCGGCCGCACCTTTTGGCGCTGGCCCGTTATTTGTTCACATCGGCATTTACGCATATCGCCGCGAAGCGCTCGCCCGTTTTGTGACATTGCCGCCATCCTCACTCGAACAGCGCGAGAGGCTTGAACAGCTTCGCGCGCTTGAGGACGGAATGCGTATCGATGTGAAACATGTCGGCAGTATACCGCTCGCCGTCGATACGCCGCAGGATCTCGAAGATGCCCGCGAAGCCCACAAACGCCTGATCGGCACGCATTGAACTGGTTTGTAATGTCTTCAACCGCACATAAAACGATCAAGAAAGCCGCTTCCACGAAATCGCGGTCTCGCGCCCCGAAATCTCCGGCACAGAAGATCGTGCTGTTTCAGGGAGAGCTGGGCGCGAATTCGCATCTGGCCTGTGCGAACGCATTTCCGGATATGGAGGCCCGCCCGTGCGCGACCTTTGAGGACGCCTTGTCAGGTGTTCATCTCGGGCATGCGCAATATGCGCTTATTCCGATTGAGAACTCTGTCGCGGGGCGCGTTGCCGATGTTCATCATCTGCTGCCTGAATCGGATCTCTATATCGTTGGCGAGCATTTCGAGCGCATATCACACCAGCTCATGGTGCTGCCGGGGACAAGGCTGGAGGATCTGAAGACGGTTCACAGCCATACCCAAGCGCTCGGTCAGTGCCGCCGCGTGATACGCGAGCTTGGGCTGACGCCGGTGACTGAAGGCGACACGGCAGGAGCGGCGCGCGGCGTATCGGAGAACAAGGACAAGACGAAAGCGGTCATCGCGTCGCAGCTTGCGGCGGAAATTTACGGTCTGGAAATCCTGCGAAGCGATATTGAGGACGCCGAGCACAATACCACGCGCTTCATCACGCTTTCCGCCGACCGAGACGATGCGCCTGCCGGTAACGGCCCGGTGGTGACCAGTTTCATCTTCCGCGTTCGCAACGTTCCCGCCGCTCTCTACAAAGCGCTCGGCGGGTTCGCGACCAATGGCGTCAACATGACCAAGCTGGAATCCTATATGGTCGAAGGCAGTTTCTGGGCGACGATGTTCTACGCCGATATTGAGGGCCATCCGGAGGATCGGCTCGTACAGCTGGCTCTTGATGAATGCCGGTATTTCTCGTCGGAGTTCCGCCTGCTTGGTACCTATCCAATGAGCCCGTTTCGCCGCGAAAAACGCGGGGAAGACACCCTTGAGCAGGCTTCGGAGCCACGCAATGGCAGGAAGAACGGGAATTAATCTTTTTCGCCGACAGTAGCGCTTGACGCGCATCCCTGTCTGGCTTAAATCATCCATCACGCTGATGCGGCGCCTAAGGGCGTCCTTCTGCGGGGGTGTAGCTCAGTCGGTTAGAGCGCTGGCCTGTCACGCCAGAGGCCGCGGGTTCGAGTCCCGTCACTCCCGCCATTATCATCGAAATTTCGGGATAACGCGCTGACGAAGTCAGTTCAGCTTGCCGATCAGCAACATGAGCTGTGGCAGTGAGTTAACGCCCGCCTTACCGTAAATCTTGCTCAGATGCGATTTCATCGTATCCCTTGATATGCCGATGGATCGGGCTGCGTCGCTGGCATTGTCCGAACAGGTCAGCGCATCGGCGACGCGCGCTTCGGCCCTGGTCAGATGGTAGGCTTTGCTGAAGATTGCCGATTCGGGCTTTGTGTCGGTGCGGATTCGCTTGAGCGTGATGTAGCGGTGCGTTGTTTCCTCAAGGCGCATATCGCTGGCTGCGGCGGGCAGGTGCGCCAATATGATGACGGTGCCGTCCCGCATAGTGAGTATGGCGGGTTCAACCTGTCTGGCCGGCGTTTCGATGAAAGCCTGAAGTTCTTTGTTGTCGAGCGATGAGGTGGACGCTTCGAGCGTTAGCCTGCCATTGCTTAGTCTAAGTTCGTGCTGCTCCTCCAATATGGCTTCGGCACCGGCGTCTGCATTCAGAATTCTTCCTTTCATATCGAGAATGATCAGGCCATGCGCAACGGGGCTTGATGATGCGCGGAGTTTCGCGGCGTTCTGCTGCTGGTCACGAAAGTTGAGCAGGTGTCGGAACTTGTGCGATTTCTTGATATGGCGGGATATCTCGGCAAGCGTCTTGCAGTCGCTCGCTCCTATATCAGGTTGTTCTGTTTGGCGGGACAGAACGGCAAAGGACACGAAATCTTCATTGCACTCGAGCGTTACGAGTAATGTCTGTGTGGAGGGGCGCTGCTCGAAGCTCTTGTGATCAATGAAAAACATTATGTTGAACGGGGCGTCTTGTGGCGAGACCATAATGGTCGCCAGACCGATATTGGTTTGTGGTGTGTTGATTTCCTTAAAATGCTTGTCGCGCAGCGTTTGCCAGAAAGTAGCGGTTACAGAAAAAACCTGGCCGAAATCCGTTAAAGTCTGGCCGAGAATAGCAATAGATGAAGAACCAAACAGATCGCTTAGCTTGTCTGAGACGCCAGGCGAGGGATCGATATCCGAACTTTCTTCATATTTATCATCCGTAAGCGTTTTATGGTTTGCCGTTGTCACTCAGGGCCCCGCTAAAACGCTAAACTACACGTCAATCATGTCGCAATAGTTTTAGAGACCGAAAAATTACATTGGGGATACTACGTATATTTTCGCAGTACTACTCTGTATGCATTGTGGTCAGCTTGGAGCGGCACGAATTCAGTGTG
>JAHQVI010000170.1 GCA_019634405.1 Hyphomicrobiales bacterium | reverse complement strand
GAAATCGACCGCATTGCGCTGAAGCTTGGCCTCTTCATAATGCTGGATAACCGCATCGGCCAGTCGCAGGAGCGCGCAGCTCGCCAACACGACGGCCAGGGCGTGGCGGCGGGCTTCAAGGTCGGCGCAGGCGTCTCGCGCTTCGTCCAGAGTTGCGGCCAGCGCTGGGTGCCCGTCACGGATCGCCTTGGTGATATATCGGCTGGATCGCGGCTCAAGATGTTTCGTCAGCAGGGCCTCGATTAAGGCGGCGCAGCGATCGGGGCCGGATTTTCCGCGTGCGCCCGCCAGCACTAAAGCCAGCTTCTGATCTGTCGATTTGCCTTCATTGAGCGTTGCGATCGCCGTCGTGATCTGTGTGTCGGTAAGGACGCTTTCCAGAGCGGCGATAAGGGAGATTTCGGTGTCGTTCGCCCCTACGCCAAGCGTTGCGCGGAGCCGGGCCTCGATGCCTTCGAACGGATCATCCGTAGGCTGAGCGCGCACCAGCGTTCTGAGGTTGCCGCTTTGTGCGATGATCGCGCTGATCAGCTCGTGGAATTTCGATTCCCCCGCATTGGCGACGACCGTGATCAAGGCCTTCCCGAGCGCCGTGTCCGGTTCGCGCGCGCCCTGTTCGAGTATGTGCGTGATGGCTTCATCGATTGCGGCGCTGCGCTCTTCATCCGTCAACACTTTAAAGCTCGGCGGTACGCCGGCTTCGAGCGGGAAGCGCCGCAGAACGCGATCGCAGAATGCGTGGATCGTCATGATCTTGAGGCCGCCGGGCGCGTCCAGCATGCGGGCGAACAGGCAGCGTGCGGTGTGGCGTTCTTCCGCGCTCGCATCGCGGCCCAAAAGACCATGAAGCTCTCTCGTTAAATCGTCGTCGGTTGTTGCAGCCCACTCGGCGAGGCGGGCCAGCAACCGGTTCGACATTTCCGCCGCCGCCGCCTTGGTGAAGGTCAGGCAGAGAATGCTTTCGGTCGGCGCGCCGGAAAGCAGCAGGCGGAGGATGCGGAGCACGAGCACATAGGTCTTGCCGGTGCCGGCATTGGCCGAAACCCAGGCCGAGTTTTCCGGATTGGCGGCATTTTTCTGATAGGCATTTGCTTCGGCACGGATTTCGTCGAGCGAGCGAGCGTCCGCGATGTTCGTGTTCCCGCTCATGCCTCGCCATCCTCTTCGTCGGCCCATTCCGCAACGCGCGCCAGATGGGCATAGGAGTCGTAGCGATAGCCGTTCGGGAACAGGCTACGCCGCAGGGCGGGGTAGGGCGTTAACGGATCGTCGAATTTTGCGATCAGCTTGGCCAACCCCTCGCGCGCGCCTTCGGCCAGTTCGACAGGGGGCGCCTTCAGGTCGAGCTGCTCGCCCGCTGGTTCGCCCCCTTTTGCCGAAATATAGGCAAGGCGGGCAACGGCCTTTGCCTGCGCGCCCTCAAAGCCGCCTTCGACGCCGATCAGCGCTTCCAGCGGCAATTGTGGCGCCCGGAACGAGACGACCGCGCCTTCACTCGGCGTCTCGCCACTCTTATAGTCGTAGATTGCCAGCGTTCCATCCGGGTGCAAATCAATCCGGTCCGCGCGGGCGCGAAGCAGGAATGCGCCGCCCGGGGCCACGAAGCGGAATCCACCGCGCACCTCGCTCTGCGTAACGGCGTCACCTCGGCGTCCGGGCTCGGTTGCGGCAAACCAGTCGGCGAAGCGCTCCAGACGGGGCCGCCAGAATGCGCGGATATGAGCCTGATCGCCATAGAGCGCAGCCATTCCATCGAACAGCTGCAGAAACTCGCCTGCGCAATCGGCGGGCAGTTCAGCGCCGAAACGCTTGCTGAAATGATGCAGCACGTCATGAATGATCTGCCCGCGTTCAGCGCCGCCCGGATCGGCCCCGAGCGCGTTCAGCGGGGAAAGCTGCAGGATCGCCGAGGCGTAGACGGCATAGGGGTTGGCGATCAGCGTCTCGATGTTGGACACACTCAGGCTGCGGGGGCGCGCGGCCAGCGGCGGGCATGGCGCGGGCGCTTTGACCGCCTTCGACGGCGCCGCATGATTGCGCATGGCCGCCCAGTGCAGCCAGGGACGCGGAGCGGTCAATGTATCTTCAAGATCAAGCCCCTTGAGCAAGGTCTTGATACGCATGAGCCAGCGGCTCGCCCCGGTCGGCGCGCCCTCGACCTTCAGCGCCCGCGTCATGACGACCTCGGGAGCGGCAAAAAAAAGCTGGCAGAAATCATGCGCGGCCAGACGCGTCTTGCGCTCCGGCGGAGGCAGGCCGAGCGCGTCGCGCGTCGCGCGATTGAGCCATGGGCCGGGGTCGGATGCTTCCGGCCATACGCCGTCATTGAGCCCGGCAATGATGACAAGATCCGATGTGGTCAGGCGCGCCAGTACAGGCGTCAGGATACGCATGCACGCGCCATGATCGTTAGCGGGGTGCGTGCGTTCGTGACGAATGAGGCTTACGAACAGGCTAGGGTAATCCGCAAGCGATAGATCCGGGGCAGGACCATCGGTGGCCAGCGCCGCTACAAACCGGTTCAGCGCCTCGCCATCGTCATTCGCCATCAGCGCGGAGCTGTCGCCCGTTTCATCACCGGCGAAGGCGTGGGCGGCGCGCAGATGGGCGGCGGCGATCTGTTCGAGCGGAACAACAGCGCGCGCCCGCGGTTTGAGGGACGTCAAGGCTGACAGCGCCGTCCTGACGCGCGCGGCCAGGGCGAGAAGCACCTCCCAGTTTTCATCCGTAAACAGATCGAATGCGGCGTGGCGCGGAGGACGCTTGCGCGCAAGCTCAAGGCTCCGGGCCAGCCGGTCGATGCCCTCGCCGCACCATGGCTGGCGAACGCCGGCAATCTCGATGAGCGGTATGAGCTGGTCAAGAGCGTCGCGGGGCAGGCCGAGCCGGGTCAATGGATGTTTCAGCAGCGAGAGGAGCGCAATCTGATCACCGGTTGCGGCGTAATTCGCGATCAGTTCATAGAACCGACCCGCAGCGCTGGCGCGAAGCGGCGCGCCGCTGCTTTCTGCGATCTGGATGTCCCAGCGCCGCAACTCAGCCGAGACGCGGCGGGCGAGCGCCTGGTCCGGCGTCACGAGATTTGCCGTTTTGCCGGGCGTTTCCAGCGCATCTCGCAGCACCATCGCGATGGCCGCCGCTTCCGCCTGCTCGTCATGCGCTTCGATCAGGCAGATCGGCTGCAACATCTCCTTGACGGCGCCGCGATCGGCCGACGCCATATAGGCTGGCCAGCGCTCCAGCGTTTCCGATGGGCGCATTGCTTCGCTGAGGAAGTTGCTTTTTGCGCTTTCGCGGGCAGAGGGCGTCGCCGAAGCAAGTGCCTGCACATCGCCCCGGCTTGCGCCAAGCGTCCGGAGCAGGGCGAGTAATCCGGCCTGCGGATGTTCCGGGTGCTGATCCAGCGTCAACCAGCTTGGTTCATCGAGCGACAGATCCAGCCCGGGCAGGACGATTGCGCCTCTCGGCAAGCCCGCAACCGCTTTCATCAGTTCAGCCGTCGCCGGAATGCTCCCGGTCGAACCTGCAATGATGACCGGCATTTCCGGATGCAGCCGGCGCAGGCGTTCCGTTTCCAGCGCCATGAGCTTGTTGCGGCGTTCAGCCGGGTTGAGTAAACCGCGCTCGGCGAGGAATGCGGGCCAGGCTTCGATAACGATATTCAGAAAGTTGAGGCTGAGCTGCTCGAATTCCGCAAAGCGCTCCGGCAGAATTTCGGCAAGCCGCGAAAGATCGGCGCCTTCTGTTTCCGCTTCGTCCATCAGCCGCATCAGGTCGAGCGCCATTTCCGCAGCGGCGGCGGGCGTGTCGGCGACACGCAGGCCGGGCTCGCCGGAGCCGCCATCGCGCAATCGCCGCGCCCAGGCGAGAACGAGCGAGGACACGGCAAGCCGCCGCTCCATGGCATTTATCGCCGGGGCGACGGGTAGATCCGTATCGCGAAAGACGCCATCGTCGATTTCCGCCTGCAGCAGCAGCAATTCGTCTTCTTCGGCACTACCGAGCGGGCGGATTCGCGGCAGTAAGGTTGCGCGGTTGGGTGACAGATCGAGAAAGAGCTGCGCCAGCGTGCGGCAGGCTGCGCGGTTGGGAAGATAGATTTCGTACCCGGCTAAATCGAACGGACCGGGCGGCGGCGCGTCATCGCACGGAATGCGGCCGGACAGGATCGAGCGTGCGAGATTTTCCAGAAAGGGCGCGCTCGCAGGGATTGAATAAAGCTTGCCGTTCAGCGTCATTCGGGCCCTATCGCCGGAGCAGCTCAGGCTGCTTTCCGTTCCGCAATCCGTTTTTCGGCGTCGGCGAGCGCTTCCGGCGTTCCGACATGCATCCAAAGGCCCTGATGGGCGATCGCGGCAAGACGGCCGTCCGACAGCGCCTTGTCCCAGACCCTGAGCAGCGAAAACGGGCCCTTCGGAGAGTCGGCAAACAGACGCGGATGGTTGATCGAGACGCCTGCAAAAACGTAATCGGCTGTTTCATCGCCCTTGCGGCGGCGGATCGCGCCATCCTCGTTGTAGTGGTAGTCACCGCGGCCGCTATAGCCGAGGCTGCCTGCCGCCGGCGCAAGCAGGAGCAGAGCGTCCATCTTGCGGTCGTCCCAGGTCTCGACCATGCGGTCCAGCGTCGAGCCGTTCTTTTCGATCCACACAGAATCGGAATTATGCACGAAAAACGCGTCGTTGCCGAGCAGGGCGCGCGCCTTGATGACTGCTCCGCCCGTATCGAGTATCCGGTCGCGTTCGTCGGAAATGCTGGTTTCCGGCGAATTGCGGCGGCGCAGGTGATGTTCAATCATCTCCGGCAGGTAATGCACATTTACGATGGCATGTTCGACGCCTGCATCCTTAAGCCGGTCGAGCACATGGTCGATCATCGGTTTGCCGTCCAGCTTGACCAGCGGCTTCGGACGGCGATCCGTGAGCGGGCGCATTCTTGCGCCAAAGCCTGCAGCCAGCACTAATGCGCGTTTGATTTTCAGCGTTGTCATCGCTGCCTCTCAGCTAATGTTGCGCCCGTCAGTTGCGTCAAATCTCCCGGCACTTCGCGGTCATACCATATTTTCAGCGCAGCAAGATCAGGGGCTTGCAGATTATCCCGAAGATATCGGGCGATTCGCGGGATGTGCTTCAGATAGCCATATTTGCCGTCGCGGCGCGCCAGACGGGCGAAAAGGCCGAGTATCTTGGAGGCGCGTTGAGCGCCGAGCAGGCGATAGGCGCGAATAAAGGCGGCGCGGTCAAAGCTGGCCTCCTGCGCTGCGGCGGCGTCGCAATAATAGCCAAGAAGTTCGCCTTCAAGCCCTGACGGCAGGTCGAGCCTGGCATCCTGAAGCAGCGAGACGAGATCATAGGCGGCGTGACCGCGCATCGCGTCCTGAAAATCGATGATGCCGAGCCGGGCCAGCCCCTCGCGGTCCGGGCGCAGGATCAGATTCGGGGAATGGAAGTCGCGCAGAACCCAACCAGCAGGCTGGGCAAGCAGCCAGTCAAACTGATCGCGCCACAATTTTGCGAAAGCCCGGCGAGTTTCATCGGCCGATTTTGCGCCCGTTGCGGCAGGCAACAGCCAGTCGAGCACCAGCTCGGTCTCGATTTCGAGCGCATCCCTGTCATAAGGCGGCAGGACATGCTCGGTTCCTTCAGCGCGCAGGATGTCCTTCGGCGGATGTTTTCGCAGCGCCAGCAGGGCGCCGACCGCAAGATGGTAGAGCGGCAAGAGATCCTCGCCGCGTTCGGCAAGCCGGGTGAAAGTAAGGTCGCCGAAATCCTCGATCAGCAGAAAACCGGCGTCCGGATCCTGGGCGACGATGCGCGGAGCCGCAAGCCCGGCCTGCCTCAGCGCATGGTCGACAGCAATGAAAGGGCGGACATTCAGCGCCCGATGCACGATCTCGCTATAGGTCTTGCCATTGCGGACCGGCGGTTCGTCGGGTATTTTCGGCGAATCCATGAGCAGCACGCCTCGTTCGCCTTTAACGAGCCGCGCATAGCTGCGTGTTGATGCATCGCCATTGACATGAGTATGATCAGCCTCGCGCCAATCCGTATCAGAGAGAAAATCGCGCAGTTGCCGAAAGCGCTGCAGGCGCGCGGACCACTCGCCATGCCCGGTCAGCGCGACCTGGCGCGCGGTCACGCTTCCGCAATCTTCAAACCGGATGTCCAGCCTGTCTTTTGGAAGCTCACCGTCAAGCCGCTCCGGCCATTCCGCAAGGACGACGCCGCTTTCCAGCGCATCCTGCACGCCGAGCTCGTCGGCTTCGCGCGGATCGGAAATCCGGTAAAAGTCGAAATGATGGACGCTGAAGCGCGGCGTGTCATAGGGCTGAACGAGCGAGAAGGTCGGGCTGGGGACCTCCTCATCCTCCCGGCCTGCAAGCGCCCTGATCAGAAAGCGGGCGAATGTTGACTTGCCCGCTCCTAGATCGCCGGAAAGCGACAGAAAATCGCCGGTCTTCAGGCGCGGGGCAAGCTGTCTGGCCAGATGACGCAGTCCGTCTTCCGGCAGTTGTTCAAAGACGAGAGAGACAGTGTCGGACATGGCCGCATTTCCGAAGCAAAACTGATTTGGCTAGAAAACGCATGCAGTTGCACGCGTCAACCGAAATGACGGTTCAGCAGATGGAAGCGGCGTAATGATGGTGAGCTTTGCAGAAAAGGAGATCACGATCGGCCTCCGGCGGTGATGGTGCGGAGGCGCGATCATGCCTGTCGAAAAGTGCCTGGGGCTACGCTGACGCGCCTTCAATATGACGTGCGGCGTCATTGAGGACGGTTTGCGCAGCGGCGATGGATTCTGCACGCGCCTCAGCGCCGATCGCGAGCTTTTCCGCCAATATGTATGTTACGTCATCGACGCCTATGTGGCCCAGCATCGTGCCCAAATGTGGCTTCTGCGAATCCATCATGCTGGCGGGACCTTCACTGTAAAGGCCGCCGCGGGTCAAAGTGACGATGGCGCGCTTGTTCTTCAGCAGCCCTTCCGGCCCGGCCTCTGTATAGCGGAATGTCACGCCTGCGCGTATCACATGATCGAACCAGGCCTTGAGGGTGGACGCGATGCCGAAATTGTACATTGGCGCGCCGATAATGATCGTATCGGCCGCTTTAACCTCTTCAATCAGTTCATCGGAGAAGGCGCGCGCGCGCTTTTGGGCGTCGGTCTGAGGCTCGCCAATGACAGCGGCAACTGTATCCTGTGTCAGATGCGGCACGGGATTTGCGCCAATGTCGCGTTTGACGATCTTCAATTCGGGGTCGACCTGACGCAACCGCTCAATCGTGTTCTGAATCAGTTGGTTGGAGACGGACGCCTCGCCCAGCGCGCTGCTGGTAATAATAAGTGCAGTGGACATTGTTTATGCTCCTAGCCTCTTTTCTTTTACTCAGCACAAAGCTAATGATGCGGCATCTGGATCAGAAGGCCGTAAATACGCACCATTCTGTTGCTGATAGTGGAACGCTAAAATGAGCGATCTGGACGATCTGAAGATCTTTGTCGAGGTTGTCGAGACGGGCGGTTTCAGCCGCGCCGCAAAGCAGCTCGGGATTTCGAAATCCGTTGTCAGCCGATGCATTGCACGGGTCGAAGCCGATCTTGGCGCGCCGCTGCTGATCCGGACGACCCGCGGCGTCAGCGCGACCGACGCGGGACTTGAATTCAAGCTTCGCTGCGAGCGGATTCTTGACGATTATGAAGAGGCGCGCGAAGCCGCTTCCCAGCAGGGAAGCGCGATCATCGGCAGGCTGCGCTTGTCCGCGCCATTATCGTTCGGCGTGCGTCACATCTCGCCGCTGCTGGCGGAATTGGCCGAGCGTCATCCAAGGCTTGAGCTGGACGTCACCTATAGCGACCAGATTGAGGATCTGATCGCGGAGCGGTACGATCTGGTAATTCGCATCGGCGCGTTGAAGGACTCCAGTCTCATAGCCCGTAAGGTTGCCTCCGTCGGGCGCGCGGCGATCGCAAGCCCGGCCTATCTTAACCGTCACGGCCGCCCCAAAACGCCTGATGAGCTTACGGTTCATGAGAGCCTGCTCTATGCCGGCAGCATGGTTGGGGAATGGCAGTTTCGTTCCGGGCAGCAGTTGATCTCGATCCGGCCGCGCGGACGCTTGCGCTCCGATAGCGGGGAAGCGTTGCTGCTCTGGGCGGAAGCAGGTCTGGGCATTGCGTATTTGCCGACATTTATGCTGTCCGACGCCATCGAGCGGGGCGCTGTGGAGCATATTTTGCAGGATTTTCCCAGTCCGGAATTCGGCATTTATGTCGTGCGTCCGCCCGGTCAGCAGGTTTCGGGTAAGGTCCGGATGCTGATCGATGCGGTCGTCGAACGATTTGCGGGGGTGCCCTTCTGGGACCGCTGCATGATGCACGCCTTAAGGGAAGACGATCCGCAATAGGCGGCGCAGCGACCGGCGGCGCGCCTCCTGGCGTTATCCGAATGCGGGTGGCGGCGGCTTTTTGAAACCAGGGGTGCACAAATCATTGGCAGCCTTGGGCGGCGATGTGTCGTGGCGGTCCTCGTCGTCGCTCTGCGGTATGCGATTGGAATCCTGTGGGATCAGCACAGTGACCGTGGTGCCAACGCCGGGCGATGAGCGCAGCAGGATCTTGCCGCCATGCAGTTCGACGATGCTCTTGACGACAGCCAGGCCAAGGCCCGCGCCACGATGTTTCGAACCATGAGAGCGACTTTCGAAGCGTCCGAAAACGCTTGCCTGAAATTCTTCAGGAATGCCAACGCCGGAGTCCTGGATGGAAAAGGCGACCATCGCGCCGGATTTCTGGCATGTGATCGTGATCGTCGAGGATTCAGGCGAGAAGCCGATGGCGTTTGACAGGAGGTGGTAGAGTACCTGGGTAAGGCGCTGCCTGTCGGCAAAAACGGCGTCGAGATTGTCGGCGATCTGAACGGCGAGCGTCATGCCCGATTTCGCCAATCTTTCGCGAACGCCTAGTTCCGCTGCTTCCACGATGTCCCGAACCGGAACGAAAGCCAGTTTCAGCTCAAGCCCGCCCGCATCGATCGTGGTCAGGTCGAGTATGTCATTGATAATGGCGAGCAGCTTGGTGCTCGATGTCCGAATATCGTTGAGATACTCCATCTGCTTGCCGGCAAGCGGCCCGACGGGGGGCTGAGCCAGCATGTCGGAAAAGCCGATAATATTGGTCAGCGGCGTGCGCAGTTCGTAGGATACGTGGCTCAGGAAGGTGTTCTGCATTTTCTCGGCTGCCTCCAGCGCTTCATTGCGCTCGATAAGGGCAGTTTCAACCTTCTTGCTGTCGCTGATGTCGAGGAAGGTCAGAACGGTGCTGCCATCCGGCAGCGGGACGCCGGCATAGGCAATGCTTGTTTCATCCGGGCGGGTGATGCTGCCATCGAAGCTTTCGCGCGTCTCATAGACCCCGGTCACCGCGTGCATGGCCGTCGTCCACAGCTCATGACCGTCCAGCAGCATGTCGCATTTGGCGCGAACATCGTCGATATGCGGTGAGCGGTCCAGAAATGGCGTATCGAGCCGCCACATCACCGCGAAAGCCGCATTGTACAGTTTCAGACGGCCGTCCGAGCCGAACAGCGTCACGCCCTCGCGAAGATTTTCAAGTGTCTCGCGCTGGACCTTGATCAACGAATTATAGCGGCTTTCAAGTGCAAGATGCTCGGTCACGTCGTCGAACAGGAAGATGAGGCCGCCATCGGGACGGCGGTCGCCAAACAGGTGGACGGTGCGGCCATCGGGCAGATACCACCAGTCTTCTATTGGTTCGTTCATATCGGTGCGCTTGATCTTGGCGTCTCGCCAGGCGCGATAGTCGGACTGCTCGGGAAGCTGGCGCGTCTGGCGCAGATAGTCGAGAAACTCGCCCAGCTGCGGCCGCGTCCCCAGCCAGCCTTCCTCGATTTTCCACAGTTTGCGGAATTCATCATTGCAGGACACAAGATGCTGATCGCCGCTGAAGACCGCTACTGCGGTCGAAACTTTGTTGAGAGTCTGCTCATGGGCGGCCATCTGCCGCGAAAGCTGTTCCTGCACATCCTCAAGGGGCGCGACGTCGATAACCGTCCCCGCGCTCGCCCGGCCGACCGGAACGATGATCGTGTCGAATGTGCGCCGCTCGCCCGCAACGACGGTCTGCAGCCTTTTACGGAACGTTTCACCGGAGCCAAGCGCGCCTTCGGCGGCGCGGCGCTGGCGCGTTTCCAGCAATTCGCGCTGCTCTTTGATGACATTCTCGGTCTTTGACGCCTCGACAGCGGACACATAAGCCTGGTTCACCCATGTCAGTCGTCCGGCCGGATCGCGGAACCAGACCGGCATGGGCAGCGCGTCGAGAACCGCCCGTTGCGAGGCAAGCTCTTCATTCATCGCGCGCTGTTTGTTGAGCAGGTTCGCCATTTCAATACGCCGGCTGGCCAAGTCTCTCAGCTTTAGATAGTACCCGCTGCCCGACTGCCGGCCTTCCGCCTCGATAAGCGCGCCGGTCAGCGTCTTGATGGTGATCTCGAAGTTTGCGCCGGTTTGCTGTAACTGCCGGAGCTGTGTTTCGAGATTGATGGCGGCCTTCCTCTCAAGCCAGGACGCGAAACGCAGCAGACTGCGCAGTTTCAACGGCACGCCAAATTTCAGATCCAGCACATGATTGACGAGGCGGGGCGGGCTGTCGCTTCCAAAGGCAATCAACACCTGCGGCTCGGCCAGCGCGATGGACTGCGCGACGTCGAGTTCCTGCCGCAGCTCCTTGATTGCGTCCAGCGCCCGCGCCTCGGCCCGGTTGGCGCGCATCGCGCTGCGATGGAACAGGATGACGGCGCTCGCGCAGGCAAGCACGATCCCGCCGAGCAGGGAGAGGACGAGAAGTTCGCTGACGAATCCTGGATTCATGTTTTCGAGCAGGCCAGTCAGCGCAAGCGCAGGAGATGCAACGCACACGATAATGGCGGCGCCAATAGACGCCGTCAGGCTTTTGCGAAACCGAGTTTGTTTATGAGCCGGCATGAATGTCTCCGCGCGCGGGCGGCCAAATATAGTTTTTGCTGAGCCCTTAACAAGACGAATCATCAATAAGTCTAGCGTTAATGGAATGCCGCGCCCAATCCTTTAGCGTGTATTCCGAAGATATCCCAACCTGATTCAATCCGGATCATCCAGAGATGGGGAGCTTGACGCTAGGTTCCAGTGAAGCGAATTCAACATTTGAGTCCCGTTTGCGGTTTGAAACGCGTTCAAATATTAAACTCAAAGCTCCGCTAGAGGCTTCAGATGGCGTTATAACGCTCCGGCTTGATTTGGCGTCGGTTCGGAACGGCCGAATTTCTTCGCTAGATTCGGGACATCTGTTGCGGATCTATCGTCGAATAGGTTTCGGCGCAATGATAAGTACGTTTACTTATGACGCAAAAATCTAGCGAAGATGCGTGAACTCTAT
>JAHQVI010000169.1 GCA_019634405.1 Hyphomicrobiales bacterium | reverse complement strand
ATGACATCCATACGCGCCTTCCTGAAAAACCCGTTTACCATGTCGCTCTGGGGATTGATCGTAGCCGTTGCGCTTTTCATCGGTTCGCTGCCGCTTTTTGCCGGGCTGGCGATTATTGTGCCCGTGCTGGGCCATTCCACCTGGCACCTGTATCGCAAGATCATCGCGCCTTCCATCTAGCGCCATCTGACTGCGCAATCGCATTTATGCGATCTGAAATGTTACGACATGCGTGAATTGCTCTGCGGGCGATTAATATTGTGCCTGAAGGGTTTCGCCTCCTATTCCAAAAGTGTAGATTACGGTCAAATTGGGGCTTAAAGGACATGCGGGAGGAACCATGCTTGACCTTGCGAAGCCGGTTTTAAAACTGGCGTCATGCTTGACAGGATTTTGCCTGCTTTCGACAACAGCGATAGCGCAGCTTGATCTCGACGAATTGCCGCCTCAGGAACCAACGCTCAGGATCGAGACGGAAATGCATACGGCGCCGATCGTGCGCGTCGGTGTGGACCAGGCCTGCAAACTCATGCTCACCGGGTCGGACGACAAGACAGCCAGGCTGTGGGATATTGATGATTCCGATCCCGGCCGGCTTGAGCCGCGGCTATTGCACGTCCTGCGTGTTCCGATCGGCCCCGGCAATCATGGCAAGGTCTATTCGGTCGCGCTCTCGCCGGATGGTAAGGTCGCGGCAGCTGGCGGCTATAACCGCACCGGCGGCGATCACTGGGTTTATCTGTTCGATACAGCCTCCGGCAAGATGATCGGACGGCTCGGGCGGCTTCCCAACGTCGTCTATCACATCGCTTATTCCCCGGATGGCAAATATCTGGCGGCGACGCTTGGCGGCGGACGCGGCATGCGGATCTGGGAGACCTCGAACTGGTCGCAAGTCGCAGAAGACGACAATTACGGCAATTTCGACAGCTATGGCGCTGCCTTCGACGATAAGAATGTCCTTTATACCGTTGCCGATGACGGGCAGATACGCCGATATGGACGCGGATTCAGACTCGAACTCAAGGCGCAGGTCACGGCCGGACGGCGGCCGTTCCAGATTTCGGTCAATCCCGCCGCCGATCTTATTGCGGTGGCGTTTGACGGCGATCTCGCCCTTGAGCTGTTCAGCAAATCCGCGCTCGATCATGAGGGTGTCGTGGATACGGAAGGCATGGAGGGCGATCTCTCGACCGTCGCATGGTCCCCTGACGGCTCGCGGCTGTTCGCAGGCGGCAAATATGTGTCCGGCGGAAGTCGCCCCGTTGTGATCTGGGGCGATCAGGGCAAGGGCTCGCGCCGCGAAGCGATCATCGGGCAATCCACGGTCATGCATATCCTGCCTTGCGCCGAACGCGTGGTCGCCGGTTCCGCCGACCCGGCAATGGGAACATATTCGGCTGTCGGCATTCCCCTTCTTCACCGCGAAAATGTCATCGTGGACCAGCGCGGCAAGCGCGAGGACAGCTTTCTTGTGTCCGAGGATGGAATGCGCGTACGTTTCGGTCTTGGCTATGGCGCGAACAGGCCTGTGATCATCGACCTGCAGGAGCGTGACCTTATCGACGCGCCGTCCATCGATCCCTCGCTCTCCAAAGCGCAGACCGAGGGGCTCGATATCACGAACTGGTACGATGAGTTCGCGCCGATGCTGAATGGCGAGCCCATCGAAATGCAGAATGCGGAGCGCTCGCGCACGCTTGCGATCACGCGTGATAAAAGCCATTTCGTGCTGGGCACCGAATATCGCCTCCGCGGCTTTACGGCAGCGGGAGAACAGCTGTGGGAACGCTCCATGCCGGGCGTCTCATGGGGCGTCAATATTGCGGGTAACGGCAAGATCGTTGTCGTGGCTTGCGGTGACGGCACAATACGATGGTACCGCCTGTCGGACGGTGCCGAATTGCTAACGCTGTTCGTCCATTCCAAGGACCGCCGCTGGGTTGCCTGGACGCCGCAGGGCTATTATCTCGCTTCGCCGGGGGCCGAAGATCTGATCGGCTGGCATATCAATCGCGGCTGGACCCAGGCAGCCGATTTCTTCCCGGCAAACCGTTTCCGCGACACGTTCAACCGTCCTGACGTGGTGACGCAGGTTCTCCTGACGTTGGACGAGAATACGGCCTTGAGCGAGGCCAATGAGAAGAACAATCGCCGGAATGACCAGCATGACATTCTCAATACGCTGCCACCAGTCATCAACATACTCAATCCGGTCAATGGCGACCAGTTTGGACGGCCCGAAATTCAGGTCAAATATACTGTCCGATCGCCGTCGGGACTGCCGGTCAAACGCATTCGCGCACTGGTCGATGGACGCCCGATCGAAGTCGACGCCCGCGGACTGGACGGTATCCGCGGGACAGATACAGAGCTGATGCTGACGATGCCGGTGCCGCCGCGCGACGCCATTCTCGCGCTCATTGCGGAGACGGAAGGCACGGCCAGCCAACCCGCTGAAGTCGCCCTGAAATGGTCCGGCTCGGCGATGGCGACTGAAAAACCTAATCTTTATGCCGTTCTCGTCGGCGTCAATGATTATGCGGACGATGTCATTCCGGATCTGAAATGGGCGGCAAATGACGCCTTGGAGCTGGCCAAGGCGTTGCGCGGTCAGGAAGGCACGCTCTACGAAAAGGTGGAGGTGAGGCTGCTGGCCAATGAGGACGCGTCAGCCGCCGCAATTCTCGACAATCTGGACTGGATCTCCCGCGCGTCTTCGCCCGGCGACCGTGTGATCGTGTTCCTGGCGGGCCACGGCGTGACCGACGAAAGACAGGATTACTACTATCTGGCCCAGAATGCGGAGATTGACCGGTCCAGCGGGCTGTTCGTTCCGCGCCGCAGCACGGCGATTAAGCGGCAGGACATCATTGCCTCATTGCGGGAAACGCGAGGTCACGCGCTGTTCCTGTTCGATACTTGCCATTCGGGCCGGGCAACGTCGAACCCGAACGAGACCAACGTTGCGATGTTGCGCAACGCGCCTGATCTTGTGCCGTTTATCAACGAGCTGCGTTCGGCCGAAAATGGCGTCCTCGTGCTTTCCAGTTCGGAAGGGCGCGAGGCCAGTCAGGAACGCGATGAATGGAAGCATGGCGCGTTTACCAAGGCGATTCTCGAAGCCTTGCAGGGTTATGCGGATGGCAGCCCACGGGATAGCGTCATCACATTTTCGGAGATGAACGCCTATGTCGGTGAGCGCGTAAAGGAACTGACGGCCAATCGCCAGCATCCGGTTCTGCATGCGATCCAGCCTTCGCGTGATCTGCCTGTTGCAGTCGTGAGGTAAAATAGCGGCCTGTTCGGCCGTTTGTTCTCTGGCGACAATGAACCGGCCAGGGCCGTCTTCGGGCGGCTCTTGCTTTTTGCTTGCTGATTTCGTCCAGGATTTTCTCGGAGCATCGCCTTGTCTCAACTCTTGAGAGTGCGGTTTGCCGTGCTGGCTCTGTTTACTCTCAACGGCGCTCTTTTTGGCGCATGGGCCGCCCGGCTGCCCGCGATCCAGCAAGCCTTTGAACTAGGTGCGCGCGATCTCGGCCTGCTGCTCTTGCTACCCGCCGCAGGGGCCATCGTTTCCTTCCCGCTGTCCGGGTCCTCCTGCGACCGCTATGGCGCTGCGCGCGTCGCCGGCTGGCTGGCAATCGCCTTCTGTCCGGCAATGCTGCTCGTTGCATGGAGCACAAATCTTGCAATGCTGGCGGTATCGATCGCTCTGTTCGGAGCTGTCATGGGCGCGCTCGATGTTGCCATGAACAGCTGGGGTGCGGAAGTTGAACGAACGGGCGGGCGGCCGATCATGTCGTCCTTTCATGCCTTTTTCAGTCTGGGCGTCGGGCTGGGAGCGGCAAGCGGGGCGTTGGCGGCCTGGGCGGAGATTGGCTATCCCGTGCATTTCACGGTTTTTGCCCTGCTGGCGACCGGTCTCGTCTGGGCTGGGAGGTGTGAGTGGCCCTACGCAGCACCCGATGCGGGAAGCAGCAGCTTTCGCTTTGTCCTGCCCAAGGGCAAGCTGCTGATTGTTGCGGTCGTCGCCTTCGCGGCTGCAATGAGCGAAGGCGGCATGCTGGATTGGAGCGCGCTTTTTATCACCAATGTGCTAAGCGGCAGCGAAAGTGAAGGCGCGCTTGGCATTACGATCTTTTCAATTGCGATGGTAACAATGCGCCTGCTTGGCGACCGCATTATCATGGCGCTGGGCCCATGCCTCACAATCCGCATCTGCGGGCTTTCGGCGGTTGCTGGCGGCAGCCTGACATTTTGCGCGTCTTCGCTGCTTATCGTTTATCCCGGCTATTTCCTGATGGGCGTCGGCTATTCAATCGTCTTTCCGCTGGTCTTCTCGCGCGCGGCCAATGATGGACAACTGACCCAGGGGCGTGCGATTGCCGCTGTCGCGTTCTTTGGCTATGGCGGCATTTTGATCGGGTCGCCGCTGATCGGATTTCTTGCGGAAGAAATTACGCTGAGAACGACATTTTCACTCTTCATCCTGCTTGCCCTGATTATTTTCCTGAGCGCTGGCGCTTTCCGCGAACCGGACAGCGTGAACGCGAACGCAGGGACTGACGGTCGGGGAGAGGGAGAGGGCGAGCAGTTCTCGAATTGATCCAGGAAGAAGCCGGTGTTCTTACGGTGTCGTGCGACGAATAATTGCGCTTAACCTGCTCGGCAGACGCTTCTCAATCGCCAACAAGCGCTGATTGAGACCGGGGTTGTTGATGCGCCGCTGTCTGATCCAGCCGGCCGCCGTATCGTTCGACGAAATCAGGATCGAGACGCCGATAATGATCATGATTGCGCCAAACGGGATCGGCAAGGGCAGGATGATCAAGCCGCCGATAATGAGCACGATGGAAAGAATGAACAGCGCAATGCGCATGATGATTGTAGACATTGGCCGTTTTTCTAAGCCCCGCAATAATCCCGAAATCTATATAGAGGCGGGCCGCCCTTCATACCAGATGACTTTGCTTCCAAGGCGTTAAACGCTCGCGTTAAGGTCATTCCTCTTGTTATAGCTCGGCTGATCGCTATCTTGATATCATGCGCGCATTCGCCGAACTTCTTGATCGTCTCTATTTCACCCAAAGCAATCTTGCCAAGACGGCGCTTCTCCTGGACTATCTGCGCAACACACCCGATCCCGACAGGGGCTGGGCGGTCGCCGCCATTGCGGGCGAGTTGCGTTTTGACCTGTTCAAACGTTCGCTTGTTCGTGACCTGATCAGCGAGCGCACCGATCCGATC
This sequence comes from Hyphomicrobiales bacterium, assembly GCA_019634405.1. Taxonomy (GTDB): domain Bacteria; phylum Pseudomonadota; class Alphaproteobacteria; order Rhizobiales; family Rhodomicrobiaceae; genus JAHQVI01. The sequence continues at coordinate 4,966 of JAHQVI010000169.1, read as the reverse complement.
CTGTTCGCAATGTCCTATGATTATGTGGGCGAGACGGCGGAGACGGTCGCCCATCTCTGGCCGGAGCCGGAAGGCGGCGCGGTGCTGACCGGTCTGCCTCCGCTCAGCGATGTTATTGACGCCTTCCAGACGCGCGGCAAAACGGAAATCCGCAGCTATCTCGCCCAGCTTCTCGACGCCGCGACAGCTTCGCAGCGCTGGGCGCTCATCAAGCTCGGTACGCGCGGGCTTCGCATTGGCGTGTCCGCCCGTTTCATGAAGCGCGTGCTGGCGGAATATGGCGGCGTCGCGCTTGGCGATGTCGAGGAAGTCTGGCACGGCGTCAAACCGCCCTATGGCGCGCTTTTCGATTGGCTGGAAGGCCGCGCGCTGAAACCTGACACCAGCCGGCAGGTCGTGTTCCATCCGGTCATGCTGTCCAACCCGCTTGACGATGGCGCCGTCGGGACGATCACGCCTAAGGACTTTCAGGCCGAATGGAAATATGACGGTATCCGCGTCCAGCTTGTCAGCCTGCCCGCCGGATGCGGCCTGTTTTCGCGAACGGGCGACGATATTGCCGGGGCGTTTCCCGATCTTCTGGAGCTGGTGAAATTTCATGGCGTGCTGGACGGCGAATTGCTGGTGCTGCGTGACGGCGAAACCGGATCGTTCAACGATCTGCAGCAGCGGCTCAACCGCAAGAAACCGAGCCGGAAACTGATCGCCGAAGCGCCAGCCCATATGGTCGTTTACGACGTGCTTCGTCTTGGTGCAGATGATCTGCGCGCCTTGCCCTTGTCGCAGCGCCGGGCGCGGCTTGAGGGCTGGTTTGCCGAAATCACTCCGGAGCGCATGTCGCTGTCGCCATTGCTTGCCTTCGATCGCCCCGAAACCCTGACGGCCCTGCGCGGCGACGCCGTGATTGCGGGAGGCCCGCATGTGGAGGGTCTGATGCTGAAGCGAAAGGCCAGCCCTTATATTGCCGGCCGCCCTCAAGGCGAGTGGTACAAGTGGAAGCGCGAAGCCAGGCTGATCGACGCTGTGCTGATGTACGCCCAGCGCGGAAGTGGAAAACGGTCCTCGTTCTACTCCGACTACACGTTCGGTCTTTGGGAAGGTCAGGAACTGCTTCCGGTCGGCAAGGCCTATTCCGGCTTTACCGATGAGGAGCTTCGCGAACTTGATCGCTGGGTGCGGAACAACACGATCAATCGCTTCGGTCCTGTTCGCGAGGTTAACAAGGACCTTGTATTCGAAGTGGCGTTCGACAGCGTCCATTACTCCAAACGCCATAAATCCGGCGTTGCCATGCGCTTTCCGCGCATCAACCGCATTCGCTGGGACAAGGCAGCCTCCGAAGCCGACCGGCTTGATGGTCTGAAAGCGTTGATCTGAAAACACGCTTGCGGAGCCTATCAAATTGTCACCGACGCATGTACAGACTAGCCTGCCATGACATTAATGAGGAGATCGCTTATGCTGAAAGTCTATGGACGCGCCAATTCGATCAATGTGCGAAAAGTGCTCTGGCTGCTCGATGAGCTTGAACTGCCATATGAGCGCGAAGATTGGGGGCGCGGCTTTCAACCTGTCTCCGATCCCGCCTTCACGGCGATCAATCCACTGGCGGTCATACCTGCGATCGACGATGACGGATTTATTCTGAGTGAATCCAATGTTATCCTTCGCTATCTTGCAGCAAAACATGAACGCACCGATCTTCTGCCGACAGAGATCAAGCAGCGTGCGATCGTCGAGCGCTGGATGGATTGGCAGGTTGCGGAGCAAAGCACGGCAAGCCGCGCTGCGTTTATTGGCGGCTTCATCAAGGCGCCCATTCCCGGAGGCGAAGACGTGATCAGGGCATCGCTGGAGCAATGGCCGCAGACAATGCTCATGATCGAACAGCAATTGCAGGGAAGCGGCGGCCATATTGCAGGGCCGAAATTTACGCTGGCTGATATTCCGATCGGTCTGAGCGTGCAGCGGTGGTTTGCAATCGAATTGCCCGAATTGAAGCGCCCCGATCTGCCTGCAACGCGCGCTTATTATGAACGGCTGAGCGCGCGTTCCCCCTACATGACCCATGGCCGCAATGGCATGCCATAACCGGAAGGCTCTGCTGGTCAGAACGGCCAGAACACCAGGAGAAGTGGTACCGCCACGGCAACGATGATGATCTCCAGCGGCAGACCAAGCCGCCAGTAGTCGCCAAAACTGTAGCCGCCGGGACCGAGCACGAGAATATTGTTCTTGTGCCCGACCGGCGTAAGGAATGCGCAGGATGCGCCAACAGCCACGGCCATCAGGAACGGATCGGGATTGACGCTAAGATTTCGCGCCATTTCGAGCCCGACCGGTGCGGCGATCACAGCGGTCGCCACATTGTTCAGCACGTCCGACAGCGTCATCGTTATGATCAGCAGCAGGGCCAGCGCCACCCATGCCGGCGCGCCGGCGGTGATTGCCAGCAGCGCCTCGGCGATATGCGCCGTGCCACCCGACGCCTCCAGAGCGGCGCCAAGCGGAATCATGGAGCCCAGAAGTACAATGACGGGCCATTCAACCGTCGTGTAGACCTCGCGCGGGCCAACAAGACCAAGCGCAATGAATATGACCGCGACCAGCGCCAGAGCCGCGGTCAGCGAGACGAGACTGAAGGATGCGGCAAGAATAGCAGCGCCAAACAGGGCAGCTGCGATTGCGGCCCGGGAATGGCGTGCGACGGACAGGCCGCGCGGGGCAAGCGGGAGGCAACCGGTCAGTTCGACAATGTCGGCAATGTCCGCTTCCGGCACAAGCATCAGGAGCACGTCACCCGGCATGATGCGCGTCTGGCTAAGCTCATTTCTGATCCGGCGTCCTTCCCGCGATATCCCGATCAGCGACACCTGATAGCGATAGGTCAGGCCGGTGCTCTGCACGGTACGGCCCTCAAGCTTGGCGCCTTGCGGCACAACAAGCTCGACAAGCGTCAGATCCTGCAGCGCCGTTTCGTCGATCAGTTCCTTGCCGACATAGTCCAGCCCGAATTCTCCAACCAGCTTTTCCAGATTCTGGGCCGCTGCCTCAATCACGAGGATATCGTTCGGCTCTATCACGAGCAGACGGTTGGACACGGACTGCCGAACGCCATTGCGGATAATGCTGAGCAGGTCTGATCCATGTTCGATGAACTTGCCCCGGACCGTCGTAACGCGTTCCCCGATCAGCTTTGAGCCATCCTTGGCGCGCGCTTCGGCAATATAGTCTTTCAGCTCGAAGCCTGCCTCCGAGGTGGCCTTGCGTGATGTCGGAGGGATCAGACGCCAGCCAATAAGCGCGACAAAAATCAGCCCTGCGAGGGCGACAGCTCCTCCGACCGGCGTGAAGTCGAACATGCTGAACGGCTCGCCAAGCGCCTGAGCGCGGAAGCTGGCGATCACGATATTGGGCGGTGTGCCGATCAGCGTGACGAGGCCGCCGAGGATGGTGGCGAAAGACAGGGCCATCAGCGTGGTGCCGGGCGGGCGTTTTGCTTTCGCGGCCGCCTGCATATCCAGCGGCATCAGCAATGCGAGCGCCGCAACATTGTTCATGACGGCGGATAGCGGCGCGGCGACGGCGGACATCAAGCCGATATGCCGGGGGACTGATTCCGATTTCGTGGCGAGTAACCGGCCGAGCTGATCGACGACACCGGCATTTGTCAGACCGCGCGAGACGATCAGGACAAGCGCGATGATGATCGTCGCCGGATGGCCGAACCCCTCGAAAGCCTTGTCGGCGGGTATGACGCCGAGAGTGATCGCCGCAACCAGTGCGCTGAATGCGATGATGTCATACCGCCAGCGCCCCCAGACAAGAAGGCCGAGCACCCCGCCAATCAAGATAAACAGAATGATTTCGTCGGACGGTAGCAGGGCAATTCTCCATCTGAGCGTTGCTCATACGCATGACGCCAGTGAATTTGCGTTATCGGATCGGTATTTATAACAGGCGGGTTACGGATTGTTCAATTTGTACACAGTCTTATTGTCTGATTATGCGTCGCGATTGCAGCAAATTCGTCGCGCCGCGCATCAGAACATGCCAAGCGCGATCCGTGCTTCCTCCGACATGCGGCTCATATCCCAGGGCGGATTGAAGGTGAGTTCGACCGTGACTTGATTGATGCCGGGAACCATGCTGACGGCGTTCTCGATCCAGCCTGGCATTTCCCCTGCGACAGGGCAGCCGGGCGTTGTCAGCGTCATTTCGACAAGGACATTGCGTTCATCATCGACATCGACCCGGTAAATCAGGCCAAGTTCATAGATGTCAGCTGGAATTTCGGGATCGTAAACCGTTTTCAACGCAGCAACGATATCATCGCTGAGCCGTTGCAATTCCTCCGGCGGTATCGATGATCCGGGAACAGGGGCAGGCTTGGGCAATTCGCCCTGATCAGGCTGGGAAGGTTCGTCCATCTGCTCCGGCTTTCTGTCGAAATTGTCAAAATCCTGCGACATGGCTTACCTCACGCGAGAAAACTTTGAGCCTTGATCAGCGCCTCGACCAGCGCCTCGATCTCGTCCGTCGTATTGTAGACCGCGAAGGATGCGCGGCATGTCGATGTCTGGCCATATCGCGCCAGAAGCGGTTCGGCGCAATGGGTGCCCGCACGCACGGCGACCCCGGACCGGTCGAGGATCGTCGCGACATCATGGGCGTGCGCGCCTTTGAGGGCGAATGACACGATTGCCCCCTTGTCCCTGGCGCGGCCGAAAATCTCGATGGAGTTCAGCGTACCCAGACGCTCCATCGCATGTTCGCAAAGCATCGTCTCATGGGCCATGATGGCGTCCTTGCCGATGCTGTTGATGTAGTCGAGCGCGATTTGCTGTCGATGCTGAGTGGTATCGGCCCCTGGGTGATAGGCACGCACCGTCGCTGAGACCATCTGACGAAGCTTGTCGCTGGCATCGCGGGTTTGTCCCTGAGGCGAGTGGCGGAACTTTTCTAT
>JAHQVI010000168.1 GCA_019634405.1 Hyphomicrobiales bacterium | reverse complement strand
CCTTGCCAAGCACTTCGCGGCAATAATCCGGCGACTCCCAATCCTTCATGGTCGCCAGCACCTGCGCGGCAAACGCCTCGTGGATCTCGTAGAAATCAAAATCCTGCAAGGTGAGCCCGGCCTTGTCGAGCATCCGTGAGACCGCGATTGTCGGCGCCATCAGCAGACCCTGCCCGCTTACAAAGTCGATCGCAGCGTGCTGGCCATGAACCAGATAGGCGAGCGGCGTCAGACCGTTCTGCGCCGCCCATTCTTCCGAAGCCAGCAGAACGCTCGACGCGCCATCGGTAAGCGGTGTGGAATTCGCCGCTGTCAGAGTGCCGCGCTTGGATTTCTCGAAGGCCGTCTTGAGTTCCCCGATCTTTTCAAGGTCGATATCGGGACGCAGATTGTTGTCACGGAATACGCCCGCCGTCGGCACGAGCAGATCGTCAAAAAATCCCTCGTCATAGGCCTTCGCCGCATTTTTGTGGCTGACATAGGCAAGCTGATCCTGAGCCTCGCGCGTAATCTCGAATTGCTGGGCCATCAGCTCGGTGTGCTGCCCCATCGACAGACCGGTGCGCGGCTCGGCGACACTGGGCGGCACCGGAGCGAGTTCGGAGAAGGAAAAACCTTGCGTGAAGATCTTCGCCTTCTCGCCGAAGCTTCTGGCGCGCTGCAATTTGACCAGGCGCTGAGCGAGCTTGCGCTTCACCACGATCGGCGCGTCCGAGATCGTGTCGGAGCCGGTGGCGATCGCGCAATCAATCTGCCCTGTCGCGATCTTGGCGGCGCTGCCAAGCGCGGCCTGAAGGCTGGTGCCGCAGGCCTGCGACAGGGTAATGCCCGGCGTGCGGGGATCGAGCTTGGTGTTGATCACCGCCTCGCGGGTCAGATTGAAGTCTTTTGTGTGCGTGACGACCGCGCCGCCAACAACTTCATCGATCAGCTTGCCCTCAAGCTGATATTCGTCGACCAGCCCGTTAAGCGCCGCCGACATCAAATCCAGATTGCTCAGATCGGAATAGGCTGTGTTTGACCGGCAAAACGGCGTTCTGATGCCTCCCAGCACCGCAACGCGCCGCAAAGTTCCCACCATATCTGTTCCTCCTTATTCAGCAGCAGCCGACGTCACTTCCGGCGATGAAGCCTGATGCGCACCGGTCATATCTGCTTTGTTTTGTGATGCCCGGTAATGCAAGGGGCCGCCGCGGAACGGCGCGAAGCCGGTACCGAAGATGACGCCAGCATCCACATGATCGGCATCCTCGACAACGCCCTCCCGAAGACAGGCCTCGCATTCATCGATCATTGGAGCGATCAACTCCTTGCCGAGCCTGTCGAGTTCTGCGTTGGTATATTCGGGCTTTTCGCCGCCGCCTTCAGAGGCGTCGTTTTTGGGCTTGCCGTCTACCCATTCATAATAGCCGGTTCCGGATTTCTTGCCGAGATTGCCGGCCGTAACCAGCTTCGCCAGTTTGGAGTCGGCCGGCGCGGGCTTGCCGAGCACTTCGGCGACGTGGAGACAGATGTCCAGACCGACCGTATCCGCCAGCTCGATTGGCCCCATCGGCATGCCGAACTTGCGCGCCGCCGCGTCGATCTTTTCCTTGCTCTCGCCTGAATCCAGCCGGGTCATTGCGTCGAACATATAAGGCCCGAGAACGCGGTTGACGAGGAAGCCGGGTGTGCTTTTGGTGATCAAAGGAAATTTGCTGATCGCCGTCACAAACGCACAGCCATTGCGGACAACATCCTCGCGGCTGTCCGGTCCGGCGACGATTTCAACCAGCGGCATCTTGTCGACCGGATTGAAGAAGTGAATCCCGATGAGCCTCGTCGGATCGGCCAGGGGTTCGGCAATATTCTCGATCGGCAGCGAGGACGTATTGGTCGCAAGGATGGCGTCCGGCTTCATATTCGCCTCGACCGCCGCGAGCACTGTCTGCTTGATGTCGAGCTTTTCGACAATCGCCTCGATCACGACATCGGCCCGTGGAACGTTCGCTCCGCGCGCATCGCCATGAAGGCGGGCCACTGCGGCGTCGACCTCAAGCTTGCTGCGAAGTCGTTTCTTGAACAGCTTCTTGGCCTGTGCAAGCGCCTTGTCGATTGCTTCGCTGGAGACGTCCTGAATGCTGACTTCCATGCCCGCAATAACGCAGACCGCCGCGATGTCGGCGCCCATCGTGCCTGCGCCGATAACATGAACACGCCGTGGTTTGGCCGCGCCTTTGGGAGCTTCCGCTTTCAGCATCTCGGAGAGGTGAAAGACACGGCGCAGATTGCGCGAGGTCTCGCTCACCAGAAGCGGCGCGAAATAGCGTAATTCAGCCATTGCCATCTTGCGCTTGTCGCCGCCGAAACGCTCGAACAGCTCGATCAGCTTGAACGGTGCGGGATAGTGATCCTGACGCACCTTGGCCGCCGTCTGTTTGCGCATCTGGCTGGCGAGAACGCCGCGAACGGGCGGCTGGCTCATCATACGCTTCCAGAAGGGCGGGCCCTTGGATCTATAGCCACGAAGCGCGGCCTTGCGGCAAGCCCAGCGCAACTCATGCGGTCCCTGCACAAGTTGATCGACAATGCCCATGGCGCGGGCCGCGCTTGGACGCAGCGCCTTGCCAGCGAGCATTGCGGGCATCGCCGCAACCGGGCCGGCAAGATCGATCATGCGGACGGTCCCGTTCAGGCCGGGGATGATGCCCAGCTTGACTTCAGGCAGGCCGAGCCGCGTTCCGTCCGCACGTGTGGCAATGCGGTAGTGGCACGCCATAGCGAATTCAAGGCCGCCGCCAAGGCAGAAGCCGTGAATGCCGACGATGACCGGTATGTTCAGCGCTTCGATACGGTTGAACAGACTCGTGCCCTGACGGACGACATCCTCAACGTCCTTTTCGCGCGTCAGCTTGTCGAATTCGTTGATGTCAGCGCCCGCGATAAAGCCGCTTTCCTTGCCTGACATGAACACAAGCGCACGGATCTGCTTGTCTCTCGCCGCCTGTTCGGCATAGGAAACAATACGCTCCAGCTCGGTCATGGATTCCGTACCGAGCGTATTCGCGCTCTTGCCTTCCTGATCGATGATCGCCCAGGCAATATTTTCAAAGTCTATCTCGAAACGCCAATGTGTGAGATCTTCCAGCGTTGCGGTCATTTGTTTTCCTCCGCTATTCCGCTATGCGGTATTCGCCGTCAGCCGCGATAGATGGTTCATTTAATGACCCGGCCGCATCATAATTGTGGCCGATAGCGCTCTTTCCAGTAATGTCTTCAGGATCGAAATGATCCACTGCGATCACTTTTGCGACAAGCGCTTCGCGCTTCCGCAGTTTTTCGCCCTCTTCCGCCGTAACGACGCCTTCTTGCACCGCCTCGGCGATGAAGTCATTGCCAAGGAAACGACGAACCTTGCCCGCCTTGACGGCGCGTTCAAGCCGTTTGTTGGTTTCCTCCGTTTCGACCACCATCGCAAAAGCCGCTTCCAGACACCCGAGCGCATCGTTCGGGTCCTTGCTGACGAACGTATCGCGGGTCAGCCGGTCGCGTGCCGCCGTCGGCTCAAGAACCATCGCGACCATCGGTTTTGCCGCACGATCCCTTGCCGGACGCGTCTGGTTGCCGAGCGGGAAAACAAGAACGCGCATCAACAGCGAAACCACTCGATTGGGGAAGTTGCCGATCACCTCCTGAAGCGAGGCGTAGAAGCGGCTCAGCGCATTCTGCGCGCAGTAGTCTAGAATAATACGGTCCGATTGCGGCTCTCCGTCATCTTCGAAGCGCTTCAGCAGACAGCACAGAAAATAGAGATCCGACAGCGCGTCGGCCAGGCGGCCGGTAATGCGCTGTTTCGTCTTCAGGCCGCCACCGAGGATGGCAACGCTCAGATCCGTCACGAGCGCGAAGTTCCGCGATGCGCGGTAGGCCTGTTTGTACCATTTGCTGGTATAGCGCGCATTGGCGGGCGCGACACCGAACTGTCCAAAGGTGACGTTATGGAAAAAGGAGCCGAAGACATTCGCCATCGCGAAGCCGACATGACCTTCGAAAGCGTGCTCGAACGCCTCGAAGCCTTCATGCGAATCCTTACTTTGCGCCGCTTCGACCTCCTTGAACAGCCAGGGATGGCTGCGCAGTGCGCCCTGTGCGATCACCATCAGCGAGCGCGTCAATATGTTCGCGCCTTCCACGGTGATGCTGACCGGGATTGACTGATAGGCGGACTGTGCAAAGTTCAACGGCCCATCGCAGATTGCCTTGCCGCCCTGAATGTCCATGGCGTCATTGACGGCCTGGCGCGCCCATTCGGTGCTGCGGTATTTCATGACCGCCGAGATCACCGCCGGCTTGACGCCCGCAGAAACCATCGACGCCGTGACAGAACGCGCCGATTCGAGCAGATAGGCCGCTTCCACCAGACGGGCAAGCGGCTCCTCGATGCCTTCCATGCGGCCGATCGGAATATTGAACTGCGAACGGATGCGCGCATACGCCGAGGTCGAGCGCAGCATGCTTTTCGCAGCCGCGGTACCGGAGGCGGGCAACGAAATGGCGCGGCCAGCCGACAGACAGCTCATCAGCATGCGCCATCCCTGACCGGCGCGTTCCTCGCCGCCGATAATCCACTCCAGCGGGATAAAGACGTCCTTGCCCCATGTGGGACCGTTCGGGAAGGCGTTGCCGCAGGGCAAGTGGCGGCGGCCGATTTCAACGCCGGAATGATGCGTCGGAACCAGCGCCAGCGTAATGCCGCGATCTTCGCCCTCGCCAAGCAGGTTATCGGGATCGAAAAGCTGGAACGCCAGACCGAGCAGCGTGGCGTTCGGCGCAAGCGTGATGTAGCGTTTGTCCCAGTTGAGACGAATACCGAGAACCTCTTCGCCATTGTGCATGTTGCGCTCAACAACTCCGATGTCGCGCATTGAAGCCGCATCGGAGCCCGCATAAGGTCCGGTCAGCGCGAAACAGGGAACCTCTTCGCCGCGCGCCAGACGCGGCAGGTAATATTCCTGCTGATCTTCAGTGCCGAATTTCTCAATCAACTCACCCGGCCCGAGCGAGTTCGGCACCATGACGACCACGGCGATATCCGGCGACTTCGAAGCGATCTTGCCCAGGACTACGGATTGGGCCTGCGCGGAAAATCCAAGCCCGCCATGCGAACGGGAAATCAGCATGCCGAGAAAACCGTTGGATTTGACGAAATTCCAGATGTTCTCCGGCACTTCGCGCGCCTCGGCGCGCACATGCCAGTCATCAATCATCCTGCACAGCTCTTCGGTTGGCCCTTCGAGAAAGTTGCGTTCCTCCTCCGTCAGCGTCATTGGCTGGACGGCGCGCAATTTTGCCCAGTCAGGTTCGCCGCCAAAAAGCTCGGCGTCAAATCCGATCGTCCCCGCTTCCAGAGCCTCCCGCTCGGTTGAAGAGATCGGCGGCAATACTTTGCGCACCATGGCGAAGGCCGGACGCGTGATCATCTGCCTGCGAATGGGGCGATAAGAAAGCGCCGCGAGCGCGATCGCCGGAAGCCAGCCAAGCAGATTGATCAGGCTGAAACCTCCTGCCGGGCCAAACGCAAAACCGATCTGGATCAGCAGCGTGGCGATGGCCACGAGCACCGCCCAGGCCCAGATCGGGGCGCGCCACAGAGCCAGCGCCGTCGCCGCCCCCAGACACACAAGTAGAAAGATGAGGCTTGTCATTCATTATCCTCCATCCACGGCCGACAAATACCGGATACGTTTTCGCTAACAGAAACTATTGACAAAACTGTCAAAATGCAGGCTCCGCATCATTATTTCGGCCGTATTGTCTTGTTTGCGAGCAAAAATATTACGCTCGAATTGGTCACGCGAATAGTTACACTCGCTATTGCTAGGGAACGCCAGGGATTTTTGAGCTGTCAACCAGCCATTCATCGATGCGGTTGATTGGGTCATGACAGGCGCCGCAAATCGCAAGATCTCAGAGCGCGCGGGTATGGTGGCAATACACTCCATAAGAAAATTCTGCTTTCGTATGATTGTAATTACGCTTACTTCTTTGATAAGCATAATTTCTGACACTCATAAAATTCCGATCGGGAAACCTCCGCGCTAGATGGAATATTTTATACAGCAGTTGATCAACGGGCTCACGCTCGGATCAATCTACGGCCTGATAGCCATCGGCTATACGATGGTGTACGGCATTATCGGCATGATCAATTTCGCCCATGGCGATATTTTCATGGTCGGGGCGTTTCTCTCGCTCATCCTGTTCCTCGCGCTCGTTTCAATGGGTGTTTCCTTCATACCGATCGCGCTGCTGCTCGTTCTTATTCTCAGTATGCTGCTTATATCTGTCTGGGGCTGGACGCTGGAAAGAATTGCTTACAGACCATTACGCGCATCATTCCGCCTCGCACCGTTGATTACTGCCATCGGCGCAAGTATTTCCCTCCAGAATTTCGTTCAGATCAGCCAGGACGCGCGGGTTAAACCACTGCAACCTGTCGTAACCGGCGGCTACACGATCATAGAATCTGATGTATACAGTGTAACGCTTAGTAACATCCAGATCCTTATCGTCGCAACCACGATGTTGCTGATGGGCGGCTTCACATATCTTATTGCGAATACGTCTCTCGGCCGCCAGCAGCGCGCCTGCGAACAGGACCGCAAGATGGCGTCGCTGCTGGGCGTCAATGTCGACAGGGTCATCTCGCTGACATTCATCATGGGCGCCGCCCTGGCGGCAGTGGCCGGGCTGATGTACCTGCTCTATTATGGCGTGATCGACTTTTTCATCGGCTTTGTCGCGGGCATCAAGGCGTTTACCGCGGCGGTGCTTGGAGGCATCGGCTCTTTGCCGGGCGCAATTCTCGGTGGTCTGATCATCGGCTTGATCGAAGTCTTCTGGGCGGGATATTTCACCACCGAATACAAGGATGTGGCGGCTTTCTCGATCCTGGCGATCGTCATGATTTTCTTCCCGTCCGGGCTACTTGGAAAACCTGAGGTCGAAAAGGTATAGACATGGCGGAGCACGCGCTTAACGGGCCAGTCGACGCGTCACGGCCATCAGAATTTATCGAAGCGATAAAAGAAGCCATCATCGCCGCTTGTATTGCGTTCCTGATGTTCAGCGTCATCGTTGGCATCAAGACGAGCAGCAGCAGCAGTGTCGAAGGTCTGGCGCTCAGCTACCGGTTGACGGACGCCCTGCTGATTTCCGTCGGAGTCGGCATCCTTCGGCTGATCTTCGACCTCTTCCTCTGGCGGCGGCTGGCGTCCTTCAGCTTCCTGCCGAAAGGAACGCTGCGCAACGTCCTCCTGATGCTGCTCGGCTTGAGCTACATCGTCGGCGCGAT